>NZ_CALAYQ010000037.1:0-155801 GCF_937894855.1 uncultured Zoogloea sp. | reverse complement strand
GCCCGTCGGTGGCCTTCAGCCCCACGATCATCAGGAAGGACGAGGCCGCGGATTCAAACTTGAGTCCGTTCTGGCGGACCACGGCCGGAAGCCTCGGTTCGACGGTCTTGATGCGGTTCTGCACGTCCACCTGCGCGAGCTCGGGATGGGTACCGGGTTTGAAGGTGATCCGGATCTCCGCCGAGCCGGAGGTGTCGGTGGACGATTCGAAGTAGAGCAGGTTCTTGACGCTGGACAGCTCCCGCTCGATGAGACCGACAACCGCGTCGTTCATGGTCTGGGGTGTGGCGCCGGGATACGCCGCGTAGATGCTGACCGCGGGCGGTGCGACGCTGGGATAGCGGGCGATCGGGAGTTTCGGGATCGCGATGAGACCTAGCAGGATGATGAAGAGCGCCACGACCCACGCAAAGACGGGTCGGCTGATGAAAAAGGCGGGCATGCTCGATCCTTTCTCAGTGCTTCGCCATGTCGGGCGAGGGCGGCGCGCCCTTCCACGGTTGCTCGGTCACGGCATCGCCGTCCTTGAGGCGATCCAGCCCCTCCACGACGAGCTTGTCGCCTGTCTTCAGGCCACCGGAAACAAGGTAGTGCCCATCCACCAGCTGGCCGAGCTGGACAGCCTTCTGGTGTGCCTTGCCCGATCCGTCGATGACCCAGACGCGGGCCAGCCCGTCGCCGGCCCGGAGTATCGACTGCTGCGGAACCAGCATCCCCTCGGTCGCCCCACCCTGGGGAACCCGGGCGCGGACGTACATGCCCGGGAGCAGCTGGCGCTCGGTGTTCTCGACGCGAATCCGCAGCACCACGTCGCCGGTTCCCGCGTCCACGTTGATGCCCGAGAACAGGATTTGACCCTTGACCGGATAGGGATTGCCCTGGGCGTCGAGAATCGTGGCCTGGCCGTCGGGCCCGTGGGGCCGGCCCGCCGATCGACGCAGGACTTCGAGCCGCGACGCCGGCTGACGGACATCCACATACACCTGATCAATCTGCTGGATGCGCGCCATCGGTGCCGTATCGGTGGTACCCACCAGGGCGCCTTCGGTCACCATCTCCTCGCCGATACGTCCCGAGATCGGTGCCCGGATGGTGGCGAAGCCGAGATCCAGCTGCTTGCGTGCCTGCGTTGCGCGGGCCTGGGCGACATCGGCCGCAGCCTGATTGCGCTGGGATACCGCGTCATCGTAGAGCTGACGGCTCACCGCGTCGGCCTCGACCAGGGGTTCGAGGCGTTCGACCTGCAACCTGACGCGTTCGAGTGCCGCCACGGCACGCTTGAGGGCCGCCTCCGAACTCTCGACCTCTGCCTTGAAGGGGGCCGGGTTGATCTGAAACAATGCCTGCCCCTCGCGCACCTCTGCGCCCTGCTCGAAAAGACGGCGTAGTACGATGCCGCCAACCTGGGGGCGGATCTCTGCGCTTCGCACGGCGGCAACTCGCCCCGGCAGTTCGTCCTGCAGGCGGACGGAAGTGCGCGCGACCTGCATGGTGGAGACGAGCGGCGGCTCGGGAGCTTGCGCCGGCGGCTCCCCGGAAGTGCAGGCCGAAAGTGCCACGGAGAGCCCAAGCAGCGAAATGCTGCGAAGAAGCGTTGTATGTCTCATGGAAGATCGGGGCTGGCCGGGCTTGACGCGACGCGGGCCGAACACAAAACCGCGAGCTTAGGCGCGCAGTGTTGGGCTTCAGCGGGAGAAGGATGGAGAAACGATGGAGACGGGCATCAATCTCCAGTGAGGATGCGGATGAATCATGGTTTTGAGCGACCTGCCGGTGGCGACGCCCAGGCGCTGGTGCTGATCGCAGAGGACGAACCGGAGATCGTGGACATCCTCAAGGCCTATCTGGCGCGGGAGGGAATACGTGCCGTGTGGGCCGCGGATGGTCGGGCTGCGCTCGACATGCACCTCGCCCTGAAGCCTGATCTGATGTTGCTGGACGTGCGGATGCCCTGCGTGGATGGCTGGCAGGTTCTGTCCGAGGTCCGGGCGCGGGGGCAGACGCCCGTCATCATGGTGACCGCCCACGATCAGGACATCGACAAGCTGATGGCCCTCAGGATCGGCGCGGACGACTACGTGGTGAAGCCCTTCAATCCGGCCGAGGTGGCTGCCCGGGTGCGTGCCGTGCTGAGACGGACGCGTCGCGTCGACTTTGAAAGTCGCGAGGTGCTGCGCGTGGGCTCGCTGGAGATCGATCTCGAGGCGTTCAGGGTGGCCGTGGTGCGTGACGATGCCTCGCGTCACGTCCTGAACCTGACCTTGACCGAGTTCCGTCTTCTGGCCCACCTGGCCCGGGCTCCGCGTCGGGTTTTCAGCCGGGCCGAGCTGATCGCTGCCTGCCTGCCGGAAGGGGAGGTGCTGGAGCGGACGGTCGATAGCCACATCAGCAAGCTGCGCCGAAAGCTGGAGGATGTGGGCGTCGAGGGCGTGCCCGTGAGTCTGCGGGGTGTCGGCTACCGCCTCGAGGAGACCGCCTGATGAGCAAGTCTGGCCTGAGTCGCCAGCTTGTGCTGTCCATGTCGGCGATGGCCCTGAGCGTGATGTTGCTGCTGCATGTCAGCTTCTACGTGTTCTACGCCATCGCAATGCGGCTCAATCCGTCCCTGGTCTCTCCGACCGCGGATAGCTGGCCGCCGACCACCTCGGAGTGGATCCTGATCGCAGCGATCACGCTCCTGGGCCTGGCGCTCGCGGTACACACGGCGACCCGCTTTTCCCGGCGCATCATCCAGCCCCTCAACTCGGTGACGGAGAGCGTGCGGCGGCTTGCCCACGGTGACCTCGACGCCCGGGCCCATGCCGAGGATCACTCGCCGGGCGAAGCCTCTGCGCTGGTGGAGGACTTCAACTCCATGGCCGAGCGCCTGCAGCGCATGACCGGCGAGCTTGTCATCTGGAATGCGGCCATTGCTCACGAACTCAGAACGCCAGTCACCATTTTGCGTGGGCGTCTGCAGGGATTGGCCGAAGGCGTGTTCCCGCCCGACGAGGCTTTGTTCCGCAGTCTGCTCGTGCAGGTCGAGGGCTTGTCCCGCCTGATCGAGGATCTGCGCGTGTTGAGCCTGGCCGATAGCGGCCATCTGAGCCTGCGTACTGATGTCGTCGATCTGGCGGCGGAGATCCGTGCCACTGTCGAGCTTGTCGAACCGGATCTGCGGGCCGCCCAGCTTGCCCTCGACGTGCGCCTGCCGTCCTGCCAGGTCGAGTGCGATGTGGCGCGTATCCGGCAGGTCGTGATTGCGTTGCTGGAAAACGCGCGGCGTTATGCAAAGCCCGGGGTGTTGTGCGTTGAAGGCGAATGCGATGGCGAGGCGTTCACGCTCGGCATCGAGGACGAGGGGCCGGGGATACCCGAAGCGGTGGCGGCCCACATCTTCGAGGCCTTCGTCCGCGGTGACGACTCCCGAGCGCGCAACCGTAGTGGCAGCGGATTGGGTCTGGCCATCGTCCGCGCCATCGTCCAAGCCCACGGTGGGAGCGTCGGATGTGCCGCCGGCAAGCGCGGGGGCACCCGCTTCACGTTCTCGATCCCCTGTCATCGATAGTCGATGAACGGCCAGGGCTTCAGGTGTTCAGCAACGCCTCCATCTGGGTAAAGAAACGTTTGTCGCGTTCATACTGCCCGTCGGCCAGAAAGGCCTTCTGAGCCTCCAGCGAAGCCAGGTAGTCGCTGACGATCCGGCGATAGCTGTCCATGCTGTCTGGTGCGTACCGCGGCCCCTGGCTTTGGCCGTCGATCTGCATGCCATAGATGGCGCCGTGCATCATCAGGCCGTAGGTCATCATGCTGCCCTCGTCCATGCCTGCCGTGGCCTGGAACCACGCTTCGCGGAATTCGGCGGGGGCGTCCCGGGGTGGGAAGTGGGCGGTGCGCGCGGCGCCCATTTCGTCGATTCCGTCATGGTTCAGATCAACGCTATAGCCCTCGGGCAGGAGCAGGTTGGCCGCGCCTTCTTCACTGAGCGTGGCAGTATCGATGGGGTCTGCGAGGCCATGATTCTGGCGCACCGCGTCCAGCTCAAGGGCTGACAGCGTCGCCAGAAACTGGCGGGCATCACCCAGATCGCCTGCGTCGTAGGCCTTGTTCAGGATCGCCGCGTAAGCAGCCTGGCTTGCGTCGCTGACGCCACGCAGCGCCGACAGCTCCGTATGCGTCGTGCCGAGAAGGTGCTCGAGTGTGCGCATCTCGGCGCTCGCCTGTCCATCGCTGCCCGCCGCCATCCGGGCTTGGAAGGCTGCCCGATAGGTCTCCTGGAAGCTGCTGTCCGGGGCTTCGCGGTAACTGCGGCGCTGGCTTGCCGTCATCGGCGTGCCGACTTCTCGAATAGCCATTGCTTGCCTCCTTTGCGGCAAGAATTGCCGCTGGGTTGGGTTTGGGGGATTACCCGTGGCAAGCAGCAGAAAGCGTGCCCGAGCCCATGTCGCAGGAATGCCGGCGACGCTAACCGGGCAGCGCAGCCGACCTGGAGCCGCATGTCGCCCATCGTGAATCTGCGAGCGGGGTCGGCTGAAGGGATCGGACTGAAATGCGCGATGGCTGGCGCCAACATGGGCTGACACTCGACGCGCGTGGGCTGCGGGTCTTTCCATCGACACGTGATGTCGACGAGCACCTGAGGCCCCGGCCCGCTCGGGTGCGGGTGATCCGACGAGGGGCGGGGGCCTGACTGGCTGGTTCAGCGTTCGTGGAGCCAGCGCTCGGCCTGAGGTGCGCTGTCGCGGGGAATCTGCAGACCGAGGGTGGACAGGCGGGCGAGCCGCGACGCACGGGTGGTTTCCGTGATCCAGCGGAGCACGTGGCACAGCCAGGCGGGCAGGCCATCGAGTTCATGCATGAGGGCGCTCCGGTTCAAGTGGCGAAGCGCTGCAGTATTCACGCGCCGGGCTTCAGTTTGATGACGTCATGCCGATTGGAAGCGGTTTTCTGCTTCCGGTGACGCGGAAGGCTTGCGTCCGCAGGGATTGGGACTGGGCCAGGTTGCGCTGGGATTGTTGCTGGCCGAAGGCGTCGCGCTCGCTCACCGGGCGCCGGCTGGCCTCGATGGAGCGGATGCAGCGCCAGCGGGTGCGGCCCCCGCTGACGATCTTCTGCATCGCTTCCGGTGGATGGTAGGTCATGCAGTGGTAGCAATAGACGCTGTTCATCGCAGGGGCTCCTCCGGGTTTCGACGGTGATTCGGGCTTGGGCGGATGCTCAGGACACGGCTTCCGGGCCCTCCGCGGGCTGGACGACACGGCGGTGGGCCGGATGGCGTGCCAGGGTCTTGCGGTAGAAGTCGGCCAGGCGACCGGCCATCGCCATATCGGACCATCCCGCAGCCGTGATCGGTGCCTGCTCGGCCAGCGCTTGGCAGGCCGGCGGATCAGCCAGCAGGGTGCCGACTATCCGGCCGAAGGCGCCGGGCTCATCCGGTGCGGAGACGCAGCCCGGCGCGTCGGCCAGGATGTCGGCGGTGCCCATCGCCGCCAGCGCTACCACCGGCGTGCCGGCAGCCAGGGCTTCGATCAGCACCAGCCCCTGGGTTTCGGTGCGGGACGCGAAGACGAACAAAGTGGCAGCGGCGTAGCAGTCAGGCAGGTCGCGCTCCCGGTCGAGATAGCCGAGGAAGCGTACCGAGGCCTCCAGCCCGAGCCGCGCGGCCTGACGGCGCAGGTCGTCCATCGCCGGGCCTTCGCCGGTGACGAGGAGGAGGGCGTCCGGGCAGTGGCGGATCGCCTCGGCAAAAGCCTCGATCAGGAAGCCGATGTTCTTCTCGTGGGCGACGCGGCCCACGTAGAGCGCCAGCGGGCGGTCGGCGCTGATGCCGTGGCGCTGGCGGAAGGCACTGCCGTCGCCGGTCGCGAACCGCGCCAAGGGAATGCCAGTGGGCAGGATCTCCATCGGCGTCGTCACGCCGTAGCCGCCAAGCCGACCGGCCATGGCCGACGAGGGCACGACCACCGCATCCACCCCGTTGCACTGGCGCCGCGAGAAGCGCCGGGCCAGCCCGCGCAGCCAGCTGGCAGGGAGGAAGGGCACGTAGTGCTGGAGGTATTCCTCGAACAGCGTGTGGTAGGTGACGACCACCGGCATGCCCAGGTGACGCGCGGCGGCGAGGCCGGCGTAGTGGGCGATGAAGGGTGTCTGGATGTGGATCAGGTCGCAGTCGGCGGCGGCTTCCAGCACCCGGCGGTGCATGCCGTGCCACGACACCAGCCGGTCTTCCGGGTCGTTGGGCAGGCGCCTGCCGGGCACGCGGACGATGCCTGGCTCGTCGGGCTCGTCGCCGTAGCGGGGCACCACCAGGCGCACCTCGACGCCTTCGCCGGCCAGCGCCCGGCGGAAGGTTTCCATCGAGGTGGACACGCCGTTGATGCGCGGGAAATACACGTCCGAAACCATCAGCACACGCATCATCGGGAGGCTTTCATGGCAATGCCGGCAGCTTCGGCGGCGGGGGATGGGATGGCCTGGGGCGCGTCGTCTTCGACCGCGGCCGGAAGCGCGAGGGGCCGGCCGGCACCCCACACCACCAGCTCCAGCCGGCCGTCGAAGTGTTCGACGATGGCGGTGCACGAATCGACCCAGTCGCCGCAATTCACGTAGAGCAGGCCGCCGATCTCCTTGATCGTGGCCCAGTGGATATGGCCGCAGACCACGCCGTCGAGGCCGCGCTCGCGGGCGTGGTGGATGGCCGAATCCTCGAAATCGAAGATGAAGTTGAGGGCCGTCTTGATGCGTCGCTTGGCGTAGCCGGCCAGCGACCAGTAGCCCGAGCAGCCGAGCTTGCGGCGCACCCACGACAGCCACAGGTTGAGGCGCACCAGCTGGTTGTAGGCCACGTCGCCGAGCACCGCGACCCAGCGGTGGTGGCGCGTCACCTGGTCGAAGATGTCGCCGTGGATCAGCAGCAGGCGCTTGCCGTCGGCGGTCTCGTGGATCGCCTCGGGTAGCACCTCGACGCCGCCGAAGGCGTTGCCTACGTAGTCGCGCAGCACCTCGTCGTGGTTGCCCGGGATGAACACGATGCGCTCCCCGTGGCGGGCCCGGCGCAGGAGCTTCTGGACGACGGTGTTGTGGCTGGGCAGCCAGCAGATGCTGCGGTGCATGGCCCAGAAGTCGACGATGTCGCCGATGAGGTAGGTCTGCTCGGCCTGGTAGTCACGCAGGAATTCCAGCAGATGGTCCGCCTGGCAGGCCCGCGTGCCGAGGTGGATGTCGGAGAGGAAGAGGGAGCGCACTTGCTGCATGCCCGCAACCGTAGCGGCGCAAGATGAACGCGCCGTGATGGATATGTTGAGCTTTGATGGCTGAGGCGGCTGTCACGCGGGCGTTACAGGCAGGCCTTAAGCTGGCTGCCGGGCCCGGCCAACAGCAAAGGAAGACATGTCCGCCAACAACATCGAGGAGCTGCTGCGAAAACATCGGCTGGTGGAGGATGTGGTGCATAACCAGAACATGCCTCGCCGCCAGCTGGTGGAGGTGATGGTCCACCGCAAGCACCTCGCCGAGATCCAGACCCTGCTGGCGCGCTTGCCGGCGGGCGAGATCGGCCGGCTGTTCGACGCGCTGGCGCCGGACGATGCGGAGCTGCTGTGGAAGCAGCTCGCGGCGAGCCGCCGGCAGGCGGTGCTGTGGGAGGTGGCCGAACCGCTGCGGGCCCGGCTGGCCGGCAGCCCCGAGGCGGCGGTGTCGGACAGCCAGCTCAATGCCTTCGAGCTGGTGGAGGGCCGCCTGCGCCAGCGGCCGATCACCGGCCGGCAGGACATGGACGGGATCACGCCCATGTGGGTGGATCTGGTCAATCCGACGCCGGCCGAGCGCGCCTACGTCGGCGAGCGCTTCGGCGTGCGCCTGCCCGATCCGGGCGAGGCGACCGACCTGGAGGTGAGCTCGCGCTTTCAGGTGGAGGAGGACGGCGACATCCACCTGCATTCCAATTTCCTGCTCGACCGGGACGGGGACGCGCGCAGCGTGCCGGTGCTGTTCATCCTCCACGCCGGCGTGTTGTTTACGGTGCGCAATGAGGAACTACCCGTCTTCCGCCTGCAGCGCCGGCGCACCCACGCCCAGCCGGGCTACGTGACGGACTGTCTCGATCTGCTGATCGACCTCTACGGGGCCGACGTGGAGTACTGCGCCGACGCGCTGGAGAACATCTACGCCAAGCTCGGCGAGGTGGGCCGGCAGGTGCTGGGCGCGACCATGAGCGACGGCGAGGCGGCGGCAACGTTGGCGGTGATCGCCGAGGAGGAGGACATCAACGGGCGTATCCGCAGCAACATCCTCGATACCCAGCGGGCGCTGTCCTTCCTGATGCGCGGCAGGGTGCTGTCGCCGGGCCAGCAGGACGACACCCGGCAGATATTGCGGGACATCGAATCCCTCAACAGCCACACGGCCTTCCTGTTCGACAAGATCAACTTTCTGATGGACGCGACGATCGGCTTCATCAACATCAACCAGAACCAGCGGGTGTCCCAGCTGACGGTGCTGGGCATGGTGTTCATGCCGATCAACATTCTGGCGGGGATTGGCGGGATGTCGGAGTTCTCGATGATGACCGAGGGCATCCCGTGGCCGATCGCCTACGGGGGGTTCGTGATGGGGGCGGGGCTGATCGGCTGGGGCACCTACCGGCTGCTCCAGTACCTGGAGGTGCGGAAGGCGAAGGACGCCGGGCGGAAGGCGTAAGGGTGCGCTTGCCGCCAGGTAGTGCTCGGTGGCAATGCTTTTGATGCGAAGAGGGATTTCTGGCGGACACCGCCCGGCGGGGCCGGGCGGGGAGGGTGATGCTTAGTGCTTGCGGCCCAGGCCGCCGAGGAGGAAGGCGATCGGCCGCTGGGGCTTCTGGCCGCTGCGCAGCTCGGCGATGGCGGAATCGCCTTCGGTGCTGCCGGCTTCACCGGCGGGGTTGCGCTGCTCGTAGGGCTTGCTGAAGTCGAAGCCGTCCGGGGCGATGTGCGAGGGCTGACGCGAGCGGTGGCCGCGCTCACGGGGTTCGCGGGTTTCACGGGCTTCCCGCGGTTCGCGTTCGCTGCGCTTGCGGCGCTCGCTGCTGCCTTCGGCGGCACGGGGTGCGGCGGATGGCGACGGAGCACTACTGCTGCTGCTGCTGCTGCTGCGACGGCGCTTGCCGCCTTCGGCGTCGAAGAAGTCGGGCTCGGGATCGTAGCCGGGGACGACTTCCTGGCGGATCTCCAGCTTGATGAGCTTCTGGATGTCGGCGAGGCGGTGGCGCTCTTCGGAGCTCACCAGCGACACGGCCTTGCCCTTCTTGCCGGCCCGGCCGGTGCGGCCAATGCGGTGGACGTAGTCTTCGGCGGTGTGGGGCAATTCGAAGTTGATGACCGAGGGCAGATCCTCGATGTCGAGGCCACGAGCGGCCACGTCGGTGGCTACCAGCACGCGTACCTTGCCGCTCTTGAAGTTTTCGAGGGTTTCGGTGCGGGCCTGCTGGCTCTTGTCGCCGTGGATCGAATCGGCCGAAATGCCGTGGCGTTCGAGGAAGTGGGCGAGGCGGCTGCAGGCGAATTTGGTATCGACGAAGACCAGCACCTGGTTGGTTTCGTCTTCGTGGCGGACGATGTGGGCCAGCAGGTTGCGCTTGAGGCCGCTGGACACCGGGTGCACCACGTGGTCGATGGTCTCGCTGACCATGTTGCGGCGGGCGACCTCGATGAGCTGCGGGTTCTTCAGCATCTGGTCGGCGAGCTTCTTGATCTCGTCCGAGAAGGTGGCGGAGAACAGCAGGCTCTGGCGGTTGGCCGGCAGCAGCGCGAGGATGCGGCGGATGTCCGGGATGAAGCCCATGTCGAGCATGCGGTCGGCTTCGTCGAGGATCAGGAACTCGACCTGCCCGAGGGCGATGGTCTTCTGCTGCACGTGGTCGAGCAGGCGGCCGGGGGTGGCCACCACGATCTCGATGCCGCGGCGCAGTTCCTGGATCTGGGGGTTCATGTCCACGCCACCGTAGATGCAGGTGCTGCGCAGGGGGACATGCTTGGAATACATCTTGACCGACTCGTAGACCTGCATCGCAAGCTCGCGCGTCGGGGCCAGGATCAGGGCGCGCACCGGGTGGCGGGCGGGGCTGGTCGAGGTGCTGGCGTGGCGGGCAAGACGGTTGAGCAGCGGCAGGGTGAAACCTGCGGTCTTGCCGGTGCCCGTCTGGGCGCCGCCCATGACGTCATGACCGGCAAGGACGACCGGGATCGCCTGATGCTGGATGGGCGTCGGCGTGGTGTAGCCGGCATCGGTGACGGCTTGCAGGATTTCGGGAATGAGGCCGAGTTCGGAGAACGACATGGGTGTGGTCACGTTGTGGGTGCCGCCACTTTACTGCGGTGCACCATAAAAACAGTCAGACATTATACATCGCGCACGCCCTAGCGCCGCGTGAGATAGCACGTGACCTCTTCGCGATCATGATAAAGGTGCTTGATTCGCAAAATGTATTTGATCCCGGCGGCGGACAGGCGGGCGTCGATCAGGGCGCGGCAGCGTTCCACTTCCTCGTGGCGGCGCTTCATGGGCAGCTTGAGGTTGAAGATGCTGCGCCGGCAACGCCCGGTGGCAAACCAGTCGGCGATCAGCGGGGCGATCCGGGAGGGCTGCTCGACCATGTCGCAGACCAGCCAGTCCACGGCCTTCTTGGGCTTCCAGGTGAAGCCGTCGGCGCGCAGGTGTTCGATCAGGCCGGTGGCGATGGCCGACGGGGCGAGCGGGCCGTTGTCGATGGCGGTGACGCGGATCCCGCGGCTGGCGAGCTGCCAGCTCCAGCCGCCGGGCGCGGCGCCCAGGTCGACCGCGGTGAGGCCCGGGCGCAGGGTGGATTTCTGTTCGTCGGCGGTAAGCAGCGTGAGGAAGGCTTCGGCCAGCTTGAGGGTCGAGCGGCTCGGCGCCTCCTTGGGCATGCGCAGGCGCGGGATGCCCATCGGCCAGGCGGAGCCCTCGCTGGCGAGGCTGACGCCCAGCCAGGCGCGCCGGGGGCCTTCGAAGAACACGTGCAGGCGCGGCAGGTGGGGCGAATCCGGGCGCAGCAGGCCGTCCTTGGCGAGGGCGTCTTCGAGCAGCGGGCCGAAGCGGCGCAGGAAGCCGGACTGCTCCTTGCCGTCGTTGGTGTCCGGGGTTTCGGGCAGCAGCGCCGAGAAGCGCTCGCCGGTGGCGGCGATGGCCTCGCGCAGCGGGGTGAGGCGGTCGCGGTCAGGCAGGTCGTCGAGCACCGCGAGCACCTGGAAAGCCTGGCGGCTGAAGATCAGCCGGGTCAGGTCAAGGCGGCGGCGGATGACGTCGTGGGCTTCGGGCGCGGTCAGCTCGAAGATCACGAAACCGCTATTCGGCTGGGTGTCGGTTTCGCCGGTGAAGCGCGCGGCGCGGGCGGCGGCAGTGAGTTCGGCGCTGGCGTCGGCTTCGAAGCCGGGGCGGCATTGCACCAGAATGCCGAGGGCGGCGCAGGGCGAGGGGGCGGACGTCATGGATTTGTAACCGGGGCGGAGGGCGGCGGTGTCGGGTGTAATATCAGGGGTGGGCGATCCGGAACATGCAGACCCAACCGGCATCCGGACTGTTCGTGCGCCGGACGGCGCTTGGCCCGGATGATAACCGATCATCGCGTACCCTCCCGTGCGCCCCGCCTTTGCCGCCGTTTTTGTGGAGATTTGTCTGATGGAGTACCGCAAGCTTGGCGCCAGTGATCTGCTGGTGTCGTCCGTGTGCCTCGGCACGATGACCTTCGGGCAGCAGAATTCCGAAGCCGAGGCCCATGCCCAGCTGGATGCTGCCTTTGCCGCGGGCGTCAATTTCATCGATACCGCCGAGATGTACCCCGTGCCGCCGAAGGCCGAGACCAGCGGTGCGACCGAGAAGATCGTCGGTAGCTGGCTCAAGGGCCGCGCCCGCGACTCCGTGGTGCTGGCCACCAAGTTCACTTCCGCCGGCCGCGCCCTTGGATGGATCCGCGGCGGCCCGCTGTCCAACGGCCGCGAGACCATCCGCGACGCGGTGGAGGGCAGTCTGCGCCGCCTGGGCACCGATTACATCGATCTATACCAGATCCACTGGCCCGACCGTAACCAGCCGATGTTCGGCCAGTGGCGCTTCGATCAGGGTACCGAGCGCGAGTGCACGCCGATCCGCGAGCAGATGGCGACCCTCGGCGAGTTGGTGAAGGAGGGCAAGATCCGCCACGTCGGGCTCTCCAACGAGCATCCGTGGGGGGTGATGGAATTCCTCCGCGCTGCCGACGAGCAGGGTCTCGCCCGCGTGGTGTCGGTGCAGAACGCCTACAACCTGATGAACCGGGTCTTCGAGCAGACCCTGGCGGAAGTGTGCTTCCGCGAGAACGTGAGCCTGCTGCCGTATTCGGTGCTGGCCTTCGGGTTGCTGTCGGGCAAATATCTCGACAATCCGCCGTCCGATGGCCGGATGACGCTCTTTCCGGGCTTCGGCCAGCGCTACGACAAACCCGGCGTGGCGCCGGCGGTAGCCGCCTACGCCGCGCTGGCTCATCGATACGGGATGACGCCCGCCGAACTGGCGGTGGCCTTCGTGGCGAGCCGGCCGTTCGTGGGCAGCACCATCGTCGGCGCGACCACGCTTGCCCAGCTGGAGGCCAACCTGAAAGCCTGCGCCCGCAAGCTTGATCCCGAGGTGGTTGCCGAAATTGATGCTCTGCATCTCAAGTTTACGAATCCAGCGCCGTAAATGCCGGGTCGCCCGCGTGTGTGTGTGGGCGCCCATTTTGGGGAGGGTGTGTTGAAGGAAATTGTGGCGGCTCAGGACGTGCGGATTGGCATGTTCGTTTCCGAGCTGGATCGTCCGTGGCTGGAGTCGCCGTTCCTGCTCCAGGGCTTCCTGGTCGAGGATCAGGCGACGCTGGACCAGTTGCGCAGTGTCTGCCGCTTTGTCTATGTGGATCGGGCCCGGTCGGCCGGCGATGCCTGGCGTGCGCCTGCGCCCGAGGCGGATGCCGATAAGCCCGAGCGCAATCCCTCGCTGGCCTCCTTTCAGGTGCCGTCGGAAGTGCGTCGCCGTCCGACCGACTTCTTCGCGTTGCTGCGTTCCCTGCGGGCCGCGAACCGTGAGCAGGCGGCCGACGAAGGCGGTACCTCGTCGGCGCCCTGGTGTCACATCTATCCCGATGCCCCGGCGGCGCGTCCCCAGGGCGTGGCCGAATCCCGGCCCGACGATTATCTCGCCAGTGCTTCCGGCCGCCCCTTCATCACTGGCAGCAGTGGGCCGGGCCGGCGTGGCAGCGCCCGCCTGACGGTCGAGGACGACGGTCGTGGTCCGGGCGTCGGTGGAGTCGGCATGGTCCACACCGCACCCACCGTGCCGGTCGAAGAAGAGATCGTGGCCGCCTTGCCGCTGGTCGACGAGGCTCACATGCTGCTGGAGCAGGTGGCCCAGGATGTCCAGCGCAGCCTCAATCCGGATCTCGAACGGCTGCGCGGCGTGGTTTCCGAGCTGGTGCTGAGCGTCGCCCGCAACCCGGACGCGCTGGTGTGGCTGTCCCGGCTCCGGCAGACCGACCAGTACAGTTACGACCACTCCCTCGATGTGTCAGCCCACGTGATGATCTTCGGTCGCTACCTGGGTCTCGGAGAAGAATCCATCGCCGCGCTGGGCATGGCGGGCATGCTGCAGGACGTGGGCAAGCTGCGTCTGCCGGTGCGCCTGCTGCAGAAGGCCGGGCCGGTGTCGCCGCGGGAATACGAGATCTTCAAGACCCACGTGGAGTATTCGCTGCAGGTTCTGGCGGATTCGCCCCACGCCACGCCCCAGGTGCTCGAGATCGTCGCCCGCCACCACGAACGCTGCGACGGCAGCGGCTATCCCCATGGCCTGAAGGGCAACGAGGTCGGGCTGATGGGCGAGATCGCCGGCATCTGCGACATCTACTGCGCGATGACCCGCGAGCGGCCCTATGGCGAGGCGGCGAGCTCCCAGTCGGCCCTCGACGCGGTGCGCGCCCAGCGGGGTACGTGCTTCTCCGAGAGCACCGTGGATCAGTTCGTCCAGTGCATCGGCCTTTATCCGGTGGGCACGCTGGTCGAGCTCAACTCCGGCGAGGTGGCGGTGGTCGTCGCCCAGAACCGCATCCGGCGCCTCAAGCCGCGGGTGATGATCCTGCTCGGGCCCGACAAGAAACCCAACCCTTACCCCCACACCCTCGACCTGCTCTACGATCTGCCTTCCGCAACCGGCGAGCCCTACGCCATCATCCGGGCCCTGCCGCCCGGCGCCTATGGCGTCGAGCCTTCCGAGTTCTACCTGGCGTAGCACGCATGGTTTCGCCCTTTGACCGCCATTACAGTTACGTCGTCGATGATGACGTGCTGAAGCGTCTGCTCCTCCGCTACGGCCTCGGCCAGGGCGAGCAGGCGGCGGTCCGGGCCTTCGGTCGCATCGTCGACGCATCCGACATGGCTCAGGCGCTGCTGGAGCGGCTCCATCTGGCCGATGCGGGCATTTCCGACGGCACGGTCGAGCCGGCCCTGCGGGATTTCTGCAGGGATCTGGCGCGCATCTCCGAATGGGATTTCACTCCGGGCTGGCCGGCGGGTCTCGCCGCCCGCTGGGCCGAGTGCTATCTGGCGGGCGCGGTGGCGGAGTTCCCGTTCGTCGCCATCGAGGCGCTCATCGCCCTGTGCCAGCAGCGCCTGTTTGGCGAGCGGGCGATGGTCTATCGGCTGGAGCTCGACATCCTCAACGCGCTGGTGCGCCTCGGCTGGTGTCTGGGCGGCCTGCTGTCCGACGTGGCCATCGAGCACGAACAGTCCTTCCGCCTGTCGGCCGAAGATGGCGACCCGGTGCTGGGGATTCCCAACCGTCGGCGCTTCCTGATGCTGCTCTCCGACCGCCTCGACAGGATCGGCGCCGGGCGGCAGCTCGGGCTGGTGATCGTGCAGGTGGAGTGGGGCCGTTCGGCCGACGTGCTGGCCCTCGACGAGCGCGACCAGCTGCGCCTCGCCCTGTCTGAGGTGATGCGCTCGATGCTGCGCCCTAGCGACATCCTGTGCGCCCTGGGCGACGACGCGTGGGCGGCGATCCTGCCCGATCTGCATCACCCGGCCCAGGTTTCCCTGGCCGGCCACAAGCTGGTGGACGCCTGCGAGGTGCTGCGCTCCAACAACTTCCCGGCCCTGCGCGGGCGTTTTTATTCCGGCGGCGCCTGGGCGCCCGAACACGCCGGCGACCCCCTCGGCCTCGAGCAGGCTGCCCGCGCCGCGCTGGTGGTGGCCCGCTCCACCGGTCAGCCCTGCGACGTCTACGGCGGCGAAGTGGTGGTGCGTGCCGAAAACGACGCCAATTTCGAGATGGAAGTCGCCCGGGCCCTCGAAGCCCAGCATTTCCAGCTCTACCTGCAACCCCAGGTCGAACTCCCGTCCCGCAGGGTGGTCGGCGCAGAGGCGCTGCTGCGCTGGTCGAGGGCGGATGGCCGCGCGGTGCCGCCGCCCGAGATCCTGCGGGTGGTCGAGCGCATCGGCCTGATGCCGGTGCTGTCCCGCTGGGCGATCCAGCAGGCGGCGCAGATCCTCGCCGCGCTGGCCACGGCCGGTTGCGGTGTGCGGGTATCGGTGAACATCGTGGCCGAAGACCTGCGGGATTCCGAACTGCCGATCTTCATCCGCCAGACTTGCGACACCTGGCGCGTGGCGCCGTCACGGCTGTGTTTCGAGATCACCGAAGGCGGGCTGGTGTCGGGCGAGGGCATGTCGGTGCGCACCCTCGAGGCCCTGCGCCAGGGCGGCGGTCGGCTGGCGCTGGATGATTTCGGCACCGGCTACTCGTCGATGGACTACCTGCGGCGCCTGCCGGTGAGCGAGGTCAAGCTCGACAAATCCTTCGTCGAGCGCATCACCGCGTCCGACAACGATCGGGCGATCGTCGAGCTGATGGTGCGCATCGCCCACACCTTTGGGCTGGAGGTGGTGGCCGAAGGCGTCGAGACGGCCGAGACCGAGGCAGTGCTGCTGGAGATGGGCTGCAACTGCGCCCAAGGCTACCACTACGCGCCGGCGATGTCGGTGGATGATTTCGTGATGTGGTGGAAGACGTCCGGGGAGGGCGTCGCTCACTCCGCCTGACGGCGGCGCTTGCGGGGTGTTTCGGCTTCGGCGGCCGGCGCTTCATCGGCCTTGGCGTGGCCACCGTCGGCGGATTCGCCCTCAGCGCCGGATTTCTTTTCCCCTTCGTCGCCCCCTTCGCCCTTGGCGTGCTTTGCCTTGGCCGGCTTGGCGGCGCCCGGCGGCGGAGGCGGGGGAAGCTGCGGCGCGACCTCGGCGATCTTGTTCTCGGCCATGTAGTCGTTCATTTCCTTCCAGCCGGCAAAAACTGCCGCCCGCTGGGCGGTGGGGTTGAGGGTGAAGCAATCCTCGATGGCGCGCCCCGCATGCCGGCAGGCGCTGCCCACGGCCTTGCCATCCTCCTCCGACTGGGCCTCGGTCTTGGCCGGGTCGGGTATGCCGAGGCGATCACAGCCGGCTAGGGCGGCGGAGGCGATCACGAGTCCGAAAACGAGGGGCAGGGCGGGTCGGGTCATGGCGGAAAATGCGATCAATAGGCGCTGCAAGGTCAACGGCGCCCGTGATGAGGACTTGAACATTCGCTTGCAAGTTGCCATCGAGATGCCCGGGTCGGGCTTTATAATCCGCTGTTGTTCCGATTTATCCCCTGACACGACTCCCATGATCAAATTCAGCCGTACCGCCCTGTGCGCAGCCATCGCCGGTCTGTGCGTCAATGCCGCCGTCGCCGCCCCCAAGAAGCCCGCCGCCAAGGCCGAGGCGCCCAAGGCCGCGGCCGTTGCCGACGTCGCGGCAACCGAGATCGAGCTGGTTCATAGCCTCGGCGCCGACAAGGGCGCGCAGCTCCAGAAGCTGGTCGACCGCTACAACGCCGGCAACCCGAACGGCCCGAAGATCGTCATCCGCGACCGGGCCTGGAACGCCGGCGCCACGCCGCACCTGATGATCCTCGGCGAGCGCGATCTGCCCGCCTTCCTGTCCGGCCCGCAGCGCTATCGTCCGCTCCATCAGGTCATGAAGGAAGCCGGCGTGGCGATGGAAACCCTGCGCGCCCCGGCGATGATGACGCCGACCCCGTTCGACGCCCAGAAGCGCCTGATCGCCCTGCCGGTGGGTCTGTCCACCCCGGTCATGTTCTACAACAAGGACGCCTTCAAGGCCGCCGGCCTCGATCCGGAAGTCCCGCCCAAGACCTGGCAGGAACTCCAGGCCGCCCTCGGCAAGGTTGTCGCCAACGGCCAGGCCTGCCCCTACACCACCACCCAGCCGGCCTGGATCCTCGTCGAGAACATGAGCGCCTGGCACAACGAGCCGGTCGTGACCGAAGGCAAGAAGACCTCCCTCGCCATCAACGGCATGCTCGAAGTCAAGCACGTGGCGATGCTCTCGTCCTGGTACAAGGCCCGCTACCTGCAGCTCTTCGGTCGTGACGAAGAGGCCATCGAGCACTTCTCGAACGGCGAGTGCGCGGTGCTGACCGCCGCCTCCGGCGTGTGGCCGACCCTGCAGCGTGAGGCCAGCTTCAAGGTCGGCGTCGCGACGCTGCCTTACCACGAGGAATACTACGGCGCGCCCCAGAACACCCTCGCCGATGGCCCGGCCATGTGGGTTGCCGCCGGCAAGAAGCCCGCCGAGTACAAGGCTGTCGCCCGCTTCGTCAATTTCTGGCTGACCGGTGAAAGCCAGGTCGAATGGCAGCGCAACGCCGGTTACCTGCCCCTCAACCGCGCGGGCCTGCTGGCTTCCGAGAGCCGCCTGCTGGCTGCCGATCTGGTCAACATCCACGTTGGCGTGAAGCAGCTCACCAACAAGCCGGTGACGGCCGCCTCCAAGGCGAGTTCCTACCCGCAGCGCGCCGCCGTGCGCCGCATCATCGAGGAAGAACTGGAATCCGTGTGGGAAGACCGCAAGCCTTCCAAGCTCGCCCTCGACACCGCGGTGGCCCGTTCGCGTACTGTCGACTGAGCTGTCCGGCATGTCCGACTGGGGTTGGCCCGGCGTGATCGCCCACCGCTGCGGCGGGGCGCTCGCGCCGGAAAACACCCTGGCCGGGCTCGGCATCGCCGCCCGGCTGGGCTGCGTCGCGGTCGAGTTCGACGCGATGCTCTCGGCCGACGGCGTGCCGCTCCTGATCCACGACGAAACCCTCGATCGCACCGCCGGCGTGCCGGGCAGGGTGGCCGAAATGCCCGCCGACGCGCTGCTCGCCACCGACGTGGGCAGCGTGTTTCATCCCGCGTTTCGCGGCGAGACCATTCCCCGCCTGATCGACGCCCTGGCACGCTGCCGGGCGCTGGGCCTGGCGGCCAACCTCGAGATCAAGCCCGCGACCGGCGTCGAGATCGAGACGGGCCGGGCGGTGGGCATGTTGCTGGCGTCGATGGCGCCGGAAGAGCGCCCCGTGCTGCTGCTCTCGTCCTTCTCGGCGGATGCGCTCCGGATTGCGGCCGGCTGCGTGCCGGAGATTCCCCGTGCCTTTCTCGTCGAAGCCTTTGACGACACGGCCATCGACACCGCGCTCGCCCTTGGCTGCCAGTCGCTCAACCTCTCCCGGCAAGGGCTTTTGTCCGCGCATGTGGCGGCCGTGAAGAAGGCCGATCTGCGCTGCCTTGTGTACACCGTCAATCAGCCAGATGAAGCCCGCCGGCTCGACGCGTGGGGCGTGGATGGCGTGTTTTCCGATCGTCCCGATCTATTGCTTCCGGTTTCAGCCAGCCAGAATCCTGCCTGATCGGCCTTGATCCGGTCGGCTTGACTCGATGGCAGCATCCCCCCTAACATCGCGTTTTTCCTATTCCGGGCAGTGCCTTGTCTCTCTCGCAGCTCTACGCGCCGATCGCCGAAGACATGAAGGCGCTCGATGCCGTCATCCGGGATCGTCTCTACTCCGACGTCGTTCTCATCCGCCAGGTCGCCGAGTACATCATCGGCAGCGGAGGCAAGCGCCTGCGTCCGGCCATGGTGTTGTTCACCGCTGGCGCCGCCGGATATCAGGGTAGCAACCACCGCGAGCTCGCGGCGGTTGTCGAGTTCATCCACACCGCCACGCTGCTCCACGACGACGTGGTCGATGAATCCGACCTGCGCCGCGGCAACAAGACGGCCAATGCCATGTTTGGCAACGCCGCCTCGGTGCTGGTGGGCGATTTTCTCTATTCCCGTGCCTTCCAGATGATGGTCGGCGTCCAGAACATGCGCGTGATGCAGGTTCTGGCCGACGCCACCAACGTGATCGCCGAAGGCGAAGTGCTGCAGCTGCTCAACTGCCACAACGCCGATGTCGAGGTGGAAGACTACCTGCGCGTGATCCGCTACAAGACCGCCAAGCTCTTTGAAGCCGCCGCGCGTCTCGGCGCGATCCTCGGTGGCCTGCCCGCCGAGAAGGAAGAGCAGGTCGCGGCCTTCGGCATGCACATCGGCACGGCGTTCCAGCTGATCGACGACGTGCTCGATTACTCCGGCGACGAGGCCGACACCGGCAAGCACATCGGCGACGACCTCGCCGAAGGCAAGCCCACGCTGCCGCTCATCCACGTGATGAAGCACGGCAGCCCGGAACACGCGGCCTGTGTGCGCAGCGCCATCGAAAACGGTGGCCGTGACGATTTCGCTGCGGTGCTCACCGCCATCCGTGCGAGCGGTGCGATCGAAGCGACCCGCAAGGTGGCCGAAGCCGAAGCCCAGCTGGCCCTGGATGCTCTTGAAGCGCTGCCCCCTTCCGTTTTCAAGGACTCCTTGGTAGAATTGTCAAAGTTCGCAGTCGCACGGAAATATTGATGTTCGGCAGCTGTACGCCGGATTTCGATGTCAAGTGTGGCTGTTTTGTTTTAGCGCTGGTGATTGTTGCCAGCGTGAGCAGTAAAAGCGTCGGGGAATAGCTCAGCCTGGTAGAGCACTGCGTTCGGGACGCAGGGGCCGGAGGTTCGAATCCTCTTTCCCCGACCACTCATTCCCGCTGGGCCCGCCGGGGTCTGGCAGCAAAATGGAGCATCGCCGTTATGGCCATGCTCCATTTTTGTTTGTGTCGCCCGGGTTTCGTGGGCCGATACAGGCCGATCTCTTTCCCCGTTCTTCCTGGCGCTGTCTTCAGCGCATGCGCGCCACATCCCGCAGGGGTGGGGCGCCGAACAGGCGGCGGTATTCCCGGCTGAACTGCGACGGGCTCTCGTAGCCCACCCGGCGCGCCACCGAGGCGGCGTCGAGGGATTCGAGCAGCATCAACTTGCGGGCTTCCTGCAGGCGGATCTGCTTCTGGTATTGCAGCGGGCTCATGGCGGTGAGCGCCTTGAAGTGCTGGTGCAGCGTCGATTTGCTCATGTTGGCCGCATCGGCCAGGGCCTCGATCGACAGGGGCTGGTCGAAATTCTCCTTGATCCACGCCACCGCCCGGGCGGTGCGATGACTCTGGCTGTCGGCTGCGGCAATGGCCCGCAGGCGCAGGCCTTGTTCGCCGGTGAGCAGGCGGTACAGCAACTCGCGCTCGTGCAGCGGTGCCAGCACCGGGATGTCGCGGGGTGCATCCAGCAGCCGGGCGAGGCGCAGCAGTGCGTCCATCACCGGCAGGGTGAGCGCGCTCACTCCCAGCCCGAGCTGCCCGTTTCCCGGCGAGGGCGGGGCCAGTTGCAGGGTGCTGGCGAGCTCGGCGATCTTGTGGGCGTCCATGTCGAACACCGCGCACAGGTAGGGCTTGTCGGGCGTGGCCTCGGTGATCTGGCCCATCACCGGCAGGTCCACCGAGGTGATCAGGTAGTGGCGGCTGTCGTACTGGAACTGCTCATCGGCCAGCACGAGGCGCTTGCTGCCCTGCACGGCCACCGCCAGCACCGACCGGTACACCGCGCAGATCGGCGTGCTGGTGCTGGAGGCGCGGAACAGGCTGAGGCCCGGCACGGGCGTCGCGACGGGGCCGTCTTCGGTGCAATATCGTTCAATGATGTCAGCCAGCGCCTGGCGTGCGGCGTCGAGCGCGGCCGCCTCGGCGGGTGGCGGAAAGCCTGATGTGATCATGGTTTTTCCTTGTAGTGAGCTCGCCGGAGATTAACTCCGGGCGGGGTGGCAGGTCACGCGTCAGAAGCAAGTCTGGAGAATCGGGCAAGAATCTCACAGGATTCTGCAATGCCATCCAGCTTGAGGTGGGCTAAATTTCCGAGGGTGACGGTCGGGAATTATCCGGCGGAGAGGCGTGAGGAGTAAGGCGTGAGGAGACCGGGCTGAAACTCAGCGCGCTGGCGCAGGCGAGCGCAACGGGATCAGTCAAGACCCCTCCCTGCTTACTCCTCACTCATCCCCGCCCGACTGCCCGCCAGCCAGACCCAGACAAGAACTACTCGTACCCCCTTCGGAGATTGAAAATGATCCAGCTCACCGTGAACGGCAAGGCCCGCAAGGCCGACGTCGACGCCGACACCCCGCTGCTATGGACGCTGCGGGATTCCCTGCTTCTCACCGGCACCAAGTTTGGCTGCGGTGCCGGCCTGTGCGGCGCCTGTACCGTGCATGTGAATGGCCAGCCGGTGCGCTCGTGCATCACGCCCGTGGCCGATGTGGCGGGCAAGAAGGTCACCACCATCGAGGCCGTGGATGGCTCCCGCGTGGGCAAGGCGGTGCAGGAGGCGTGGCGCAAGCTGGACGTGGTTCAGTGCGGCTACTGCCAGTCCGGCCAGATCATGAGTGCGGTCAGCCTGCTCGAAGCCAATCGTAAGCCCACCGACGCCGACATCGACGCCGCGATGGCGGGCAACCTGTGCCGCTGCGGCACCTACGTGCGCATCCGCGCTGCCATTCACGAAGCCGCCAAGGCCCTGGCGTAAGGAGCCCAGCATGACGATCGAACGCCACATCCCCATCGAAAACCTCTCCCGCCGCGGCTTCCTGCAGGGCGCTGCCGGCCTCACCCTCGGCCTCGCCGTGCCGGGCATCGGCCACGCCGCCAAAACTGCGACGACCGGCGCCGCGGCAGCCAGCTTTGCGCCGACGCCCTTCCTGCGCATCGGCGCCGACAACTCCGTCACCGTGATCTCCAAGCACCTGGAGATGGGGCAGGGCACCTACACCGGCCTCGCCACCATCGTCGCCGAAGAACTCGACGCCAGCTGGGCGCAGGTGAAGGTGGAGGGCGCCCCGGCCGACGCCAAGCGCTACAACAACCTGTTCTTCGGTGCTGCCCAGGGCACCGGCGGCAGCACCGCGATGGCCAACTCCTGGGGGCAGATGCGCCAGACCGGCGCCACCGCCCGGGCGATGCTGGTCTCCGCCGCAGCCAAGAAGTGGAACGTGCCGGCCGCCGAGATCAGCGTGGCCGAAGGCGTGGTGCGCCACGCCGCCAGCGGCCGCAAGGCGAGCTTTGGCGAGTTGGCCGAAGCCGCCGCCCTCGAAGCCGTGCCGGCCCAGGTCGCCCTCAAGGACCCGAAGGATTTCCGCCTGATCGGCAAGCGCGCCCCGCGCAAGGACAGCGCCGCCAAGACCGACGGCTCGGCCCAGTTCACCCAGGATCTGCACCTGCCCGGCATGCTGGTGGCGGTGGTCGCCCACCCGCCGCGCTTTGGCGGCAAGGCGAAGTCGGTGGATGCCAGCAAGACCAAGGCCATCAAGGGCGTGGTGGATGTGGTGACGGTGCCCGCCGGCGTGGCCGTGCTGGCCCGCGACACCTGGAGCGCCAAGAAGGGCCGCGACGCGCTGGTGGTCGAATGGGATGACAGCGCCGCCTTCAAGCTGGGCTCCGACGAGATCCTCGCCCGCTACCACGAGCTGGCTGGCAAGCCGGGCCTTGTGGCGCGCACCCAGGGCGACGCCCCTGGCGCCATCACTGGCGCAGCCAAGGTGGTCACTGCCAGCTACGATTTCCCCTACCTCGCCCACGCGGCGATGGAGCCGATGAACTGCGTCGTCCAGCGCACTACCGACGGGCTGGAGGTGTGGAACGGCGAGCAGTTCCAGACCGTCGATCAGGCCACGCTGGCGGCGATGTTCGACCTGCCCCCCGAGAAGGTGACGATCCACATGCTCTACGCCGGCGGCAGCTTCGGCCGGCGGGCGTGCACCCAGTCCGACTACCTGCGTGAGGCCGCGTCCATCGTCAAGGCCAGCGGCACCAAGGCCCCGGTCAAGCTGGTGTGGATGCGCGAGGACGACATGAAGGCCGGCTACTACCGCCCGATGTTCCACCACCGCATCGAAGCCGCGCTGGACGACGACGGCAGCATCCGCGCGTGGCGCCACCGGCTGGTGGGCCAGTCGATCATCACCGGCTCGGCCTTCGAGTCGGTGATGGTGAAGGACGGCATCGACGCGGTGTCGGTGGAGGGCGCGGCGAACCTGCCCTACGCGATCCCCAACCTGCAGGTGGAGCTGCACACCCCTAAGGACATCGGCGTGCCGGTGCTGTGGTGGCGCTCGGTGGGCTCGACCCACACGGCGTACTCCACCGAAACCTTCCTCGACCGGCTGGCCGCCGAATCGAAGCAGGATCCCGTCGCGATGCGCCTCAAGCTGCTGGCCAAGCATCCGCGCCATTCGGCGGTGCTCCGGCTTGCGGCCGAGAAGGCCGGCTGGGGCACGCCGCTGGCGGCGGGCAAGCCGGGCGAGCGGCGCGGTCGCGGCGTGGCGGTGCATGAATCTTTCCACTCCTTTGTTGCCCAGGTGGCCGAGGTGACGGTGGCCGCCGACGGCAGCGTGAAGGTGGATCGCGTCGTCTCGGCCGTGGATTGCGGCATGGCGATCAACCCGGACAACGTGCGGGCCCAGGTGGAAGGCTCGGTGGGCTTTGCCCTGTCGGCTGCGCTGCACGGCGAGATCACCCTGAAGGACGGCGTGGTGGAGCAGGGCAACTTTGGCGAGTACGCGCCGATCCGCATCAACGAGATGCCGAAGGTGGAGGTGCACATCGTCCAGTCTGCCGAGAACCCCACCGGCATCGGCGAACCCGGCGTGCCGCCGGTGGCGCCGGCCGTGGCCAACGCGATCGCTGCGGCCACCGGGCGGTGGCTTACCCGGCTGCCTTTCCAGGCCAACGCGCTGAAGGTCTGACGATGACTGCCGCGCGTGCTGTGGGCGGCCTCGGTCGCCCACAGCACGCGCTTTGCCAAAAGGAGGCAAATCATGGATAGCCAGGATCTGCAGGTGCTCGCGGCCCTGCGACGCTGGTCGGCGGGCGGCCACCGGGCGGCGCTCGTCACCGTGGCCCGCACCTGGGGCTCGGCGCCGCGCCCGGCGGGGGCATGGATGGCCCTGCGGGATGATGGCCGGGTGCAGGGCTCGGTGTCTGGCGGCTGCATCGAGGACGACCTCGTCGCCCGAATGCTCGATGGCCGCATCGCCGGCAGCCAGCCTTTCGTGCTCACCTACGGCGTGACCCGCGACGAGGCGGCGCGCTTTGGCCTGCCCTGCGGCGGCACGCTGGAGCTGGTGGTGGAGCCGGCGCTGGAGATGGCCCGGCTCGCCGATCTGGCGGCCCGCATCGAGGCCGGCCAGCTGGTGCGGCGCGACGTGGACATCGACACCGGCGCGGTCAGTGTTGCCGATGCCTGCCGGGGCGAGGCGCTCGTCTGGGACGGGCGGCGCCTGTCGACGATCCACGGCCCGCGCTGGCGGCTGCTCATCATCGGCGCCGGGCAGATCGGGCGTTATCTGGCGCCGATGGCTCAGGCGCTGGATTACGCAGTGAGCGTGTGCGACCCGCGGGAGGAGTACTCCGCCGAGTGGGACGTGCCCGGCGCGCCGCTGGTGCCCGGCATGCCCGACGACGTGGTGACGGCGATGCTTCCCGATCCCCACACCGCCATCGTCGCACTCACCCACGACCCCAAGCTGGACGATATGGCGCTCCTCGAAGCGCTCAAGTCGCCGGCTTTCTACGTGGGGGCGCTGGGCTCGCGGGTCAATAACGCGACTCGGCGGGCGCGGTTGCTGGAATATTTCGACCTGTCGGAAGGCGAGGTCGGGCGGCTCCACGGCCCCATCGGCCTGCCCATCGGCAGCCGCACGCCGCCGGAGATCGCGGTGTCCATCCTCGCCGAGATGACCGCGGTGAAGAACGGCGCGGCGGTGATCCGCCCCGAACCCGCCACGCCGGCCAGCGCTGGCTGCGGGCTGGGCTAACCGGTGGCGCGGATCGTCGGCCTGCTGCTGGCGGCCGGTCAGGGGCGGCGCTTCGGGGCCGACAAGCTGCGCCAGCCGCTGGCCGACGGCACGCCGGTGGCGGTGGCCGCCGCCCGCGCGCTGAATGCCGCGTGCCCCGAGAGCATCGTGGTGCTGCGCCCGGAGCAGGATGAACTCGCCGGGCTGATCGAAGCCGAGGGGCTGACGGTGATCCGCTCTGCCGCCGCCCATGACGGCATGGGCTACAGCCTGGCCGCTGGTGTGGCGGCAAGCCCGGATGCAGACGGCTGGCTGGTGGCGCTTGCCGACATGCCGCGCATCCGCGTGGCGACGCTCCGCTCGGTCGCAGATGCCATTGCCAACGGTGCCGCCCTGGCAGCGCCGACCTACGCCGGCCAGCGCGGGCATCCGGTGGGTTTTGCGGCGCGCTGGCGCGATGCGCTGATGGCGCTGGAGGGCGACGAAGGCGCCCGTTCGATCATCCGGCGCAACGCTGGCTTGCTGCACGTCATCGGAACGGACGACCCCGGTGTGCTGCAGGACGTGGATACGCCGGCCGATCTGGCGGCGCTGGGCTGAGGCGCCGGGTCAGCCCAGCCAGCGTAAGAGCGTTTCGAAGAGGATTTCCGGCTCCACCGGCTTGGCGATGAAGTCGTTCATTCCGGCCTTGCTGCAGCGCTCCCGGTCTTCGTCGAAGGCGTTGGCGGTCATCGCGATGATGGGCGTGAGGCGGTGGGCGGGCAGGGCGCGGATGCGGGTAGTGGCCTCGAGGCCGCCCATTTCGGGCATCTGCATGTCCATCAGGATGGCGGCGTAGCCCGATTCAGACGCTTTGTCGAGGGCAACCCGGCCGTTTTCGGCCAGATCCACCACCAGCCCGGTTTCACTCAGTAGCTCCAACGCGACTTCCTGATTCACCAGATCGTCTTCGACTAGCAGGATGCGCGCGCCGGCGTGGCGGCTGCGGAGCCCGGCCTCGGCGCCGGAGGGCGCGAGGGCCAGATGTTTGACATGCCCGGTGCCGACCTCGAGATTGGCGGAGAACCAGAACAGGCTGCCCACACCCGGGGTGCTCTCCACGCCGGCGTCGCCGCCCATCAGCCGGGCCAGGCGCTGGGTGATGGCGAGGCCGAGCCCGGTGCCGCCGTACTTGCGGGTGGTGGAGGCGTCCACCTGCCGGAAGGGCTGGAAGAGGTCGGGCAGCTTGTCGGCGGGGATGCCGATGCCCGTGTCTTCCACCTCGAAGCGCACGTGCAGGCGGTCACCGTCGCGGGCTTCGAGCCGGCTGCGCAGGGTGATGGTGCCGCCGGTGGTGAACTTGACCGCGTTGCTGGCGAAGTTGAGCAGGCCCTGGCGCAGGCGGGTCGGGTCGCCCACCAGCTGGGGCGGCACGTCGTCGTAATCCACCCGCAGCTGCAGGCCCTTGGCCTCGGCCGATTCGGCGATCAGGGAGCGGACGTAATCGACGATCGAGCCCAGGTGGAAGGGCGTGTGTTCCAGCACCAGCTTGCCGGCCTCGATCTTCGAGATGTCGAGGATGTCGTTGATGATCGCCAGCAGGTGGTGGCCGGCGTCCTCGATCTTGTCGAGCCGGTCGGCCTGTTCGGGCAGCAGCTGGCCGCGCCGCAGGGCATGGGTGTAGCCGAGGATGGCGTTCATCGGCGTGCGGATCTCGTGGCTCATGTTGGCCAGGAAGGAGCTCTTGGCCACGTTGGCGGCGTCGGCGGCGTCCTTGGCCGCTTTGAGGGCTGCCTCGGCTTCGCGGATCAGGGTGATGTCGGTGAATGTGGCGACGAAGCCGCCGTCCAGCAGCTGGCCACCGATCAGCAGGTTGCGCACCTGGGCATCCTTGCTGGTGACCTGATATTCGATGCTGTCCAGCATGCCTCCGGCAGCGGCGGCCCGGTCGAGGGCGGCGTTCCAGGTCTCCTGAACCTGCCTGCGGTAGGCCGGGTTGGGGTATGCGCGCTGCCACCAGTCGGCAAGGGTGGGAATGTCGGACGGCTGGTAGCCGAACAGCTCGATGAAGCGCTGATTGATCGACTCGATGTGCTCGCCCTTGCAGTAGGCCAAGGCGACCGGCGCGGCGTTGAACAGGGCCTGGAAGTGGCGGGTGCTCTGGGCGATGAGCACCGATTCCTTGGCGGCGAGGAGGGCGCGCTCGGCGTCGCGGCGCTCGGTGATGTCCCGGGACAGGATCAGCACCCGCGGCTCGCCGCCTTCGGTGTGCTTGCGGGCGGCGGAAAGCTCGAACCAGTGGTCGCTGCCACCCAGGTCGAGCCGGATGGTGCGACCGTAGTCCTGGCCGTTGGCGGCCGCAGCCTGGATCGCCTCGACCACCGTGCAGGCCTCCGGGGCCGGCAGTACGGTCGAGACGTGCAGGCCGATGAGGTTGCTGCGCGAGGCCGCCAGCAGCTCGTCCTGGTTGCTGAACACGTTGAGGTAATGCCCGCCCGTGTCGAACTCGAAGAGCAGGTCGGGGATCGCCTGCAGGGTGGCGGCGAGGCTTTGCTCGGCCTCGCTGGCGGCGGCGTGGGCCTGCCGCAGTTCGTTCAGCGTGGCGTTGAGGGTTTGCGTCTTGCTGGCAACCTGACGCCGCAGGGTCATGTTCCAGACGATCAGGAGCAGGCCGATGCCGCCCGCCGCGATCAGCCCCCAGATGATGTAACGGCCGTAGCTGCCGAGATCCAGCGGTGTGCCGAACCACTTCTTGCGCAGGGCCGCGTCTTCGGCCGGGGTGATGGCGGCCATGCCCTTCTCGACGATCTGCAGCGTGGCGATGTTGCCCTTGCGGGTGGCCCGCCGGAACTGGCCCTGGTACAGGTCGAAGGCCTTGCGGAAGTCGGCCTGGGCTTGGGCCTTGTAGAGGTAGAAGTTGGCCGGAATCTCGTCGAGGCAGAACAGCTTGATCTCCTGGCGCTGGGCGGCGGCGATCAGTTCGGTGTAGTTGGGGTACTCGACGAGGGTGGTGATGCCGCTTGCGTTGAGCCGGTGGATGCACGCGTCGCCCGACTGAACGCCGATCTCGAAACCCTTGAGGGTGCTGACGCCGCTGATGCCGCCGATGGTGGTGTGGGTGTAGATCGCCACCGGCAGATCGGCGTAGGGCGAGGAGAACTCGTAGAGGGCTTCCCGCTGGGGCGTGCGGTAGATCATGTCGATCACGTCGGCGCGCCCGTCGGCGATCATCCGCTGGGCCTCGGCCCAGTTGGTGGTGGTGAGGTTCACGTCGATGCCGGTGCGCGACTGCCAAAGCTGCCACAGATCCACCAGATAGCCCTCGACCTTGCCGTCGGCGTTGCGGAAGAGGTAAGGCGGATAGTTGTCGTCGCTCACCACATGGAGCGAGCGCGGCGCGGCATCGGCCGCCAGCGCATTGCCGGCCAGCCAGGCCAGAACGACAGCGATAAACCTGAGGATGATCCGGCTGAGCGCTGAGACGGACATTTTTGCCTCGTCGGTCGGTGGAAGATGGTGCCGCCTCCGGCGACCGGGTTCGATGAGTCAGTGTTGCTGGGGATGGTATTGCACTAGCAGGGGTCGGGTGTCGAGTTTGTCACGATGGCGGCGGCGATGCGCGTTGTTGCAGTGCAAAACGTGCTTGCGATTGTCCTGGAATGGTGGCTAGAATTGCGTTGTGCGGTGCAGCATACTGTTTGCATCGCCGTGTTTCAGTCATCCAGAAGGAAGGTTCATCATGCCCCACACCCATGCCCATTCGAAGGCCGAGGCCTGCCACGATGCGCTGGAGGCTTTCGAGCGCGAACATCACCACGCCCCGGACGCCCACGAAAAAGCCCGTCTCCTGTCCGAAACCGTGAAGGAATGGGAACACGAGGAAGTCGAGGCAACCCACCCGGGCACCAAGCTGGCCTGATGGCCGGCACGGCAGGGTATCCCGCCGACTCGAAGAAATGTGTCGATCTTCTTGCACCTTCTGCAGAGTTCGTACATAATCGCGGTCTTTCCAGGGCGCCACAAGTAATAACGGCGTTACGCGAAATACCTTGAAGCCTTGCAGATGCATGGTAGTCAGGGTCGAGTCGGGGAATAGCTCAGCCTGGTAGAGCACTGCGTTCGGGACGCAGGGGCCGGAGGTTCGAATCCTCTTTCCCCGACCATAAATTCCCGTGAAAAAGCCACTCAGACGAGTGGCTTTTTCATTTTGTGCGTCCGGTTTGTGCCGGCCCGGCGGGCTCAGGGCAGCGCGAATCCCTTGCCCCAGGGCACGAGGGGCGGCAGGCCGGGCGCACCCAGCACCCGCAGCAGCCCGGTGGCCGGCAGCTGGCCGTCGATGACCCGGGCGTCCCCCAGCCATTTGTCTGCAAGGCCGGTCAATGTATCGGCCTGAGCGGTTAGCCCGGCCGCGTGGAGCTGCATCAGGGCCGGGGCGATGGCCCTCACGATGCGCTCGTCCCGATCGGCCAGACCTTCCGTGTTCTGCCATGCGCGCTGTAGCCATGTCACTTCGGGCGTGCGGGCCAGCGCCGTCACCAGATCGAGGCCGGTTTCCGGGTCGGTGGAATCGAGCAGGTGGGTGACGAGCGGGTGGGCGGCGGCGGGCAGTTCGAATCGCCAGCACAGGGCGGGCAGCCACACGGACACATCGGCTTCTTCGTCGGACGCGGCCACCAGCGCCACCGCGGCTGCCGGATCGGTGGCGAGCAGCCGGGCCAGCACGGCCACGGCGCCGACATACAGATCGCTCCGGGGGTAGGTTTCGGCGTAGCGCAGCAGCTGGGTGCGGGCGGATGCCGGATCGCGTCGGGCGAGAAAGCGCAGGTGGGCCGTGCGGAACTGCGGGTGACGGGCCAGGGCGTCGGGGGCATCTGCCAGCGGCTGCCACAGGGCTTCGGCCGCGGGGCAGGGCTGGCCGGCGTCCAGGCCGCGCAGGACGAGTTCGGCGATGGTGACGATGTCGGGCATCGACAGGGGCTGCCCGCGGGAAACATCCAGGCGCGCCAGCAGTTCGGCCGGTCGGCTGGTGCCAGCCAGCATCGCGCCGTTGAACCACGCGGCGGGATGGGCCAGCGCCACGTCGAGCAGGGCGTCGGCATGCCGGTGGCCGCCCAGGTGGCAGGCGTGGATGAGCAGCCGTTCCATGCCCGGGCGGGGCAGCCGGTCGTGGAGGAGCGCCGTGGCTTTTGCGGCGTCGTCGGCGACCAGGGCTGCCGCCAGCCGGGCGTGGGTGTGGGCCGGCTCCGGCAGCGGGGGCGTCACCTCGCCGTGCAGGCCGAGTACCCAGGCTGCGGTTTCCACGTCGATCACGGGCAGCGCGAACCCGGCCCGGGCCAGTTCGAGCATCTTCCAGGCGGCTGTGGTGGCGGGGTTGGGCGTGGCGGCTGGGTTCATGGGGCGACGAGGTGGGTTCAGGGTTGGCGGACGGGCGCGTTGTAGCGCGCCTCGTCTTCGGGGCGCAGGCGCTTGAAGTCAGTGTGCCGGATGGCGATGGGCTGCGGGCCGAAGGCTTTGACCGCGTCGGCGTTGATGGGCATCACGACGGTGTACATGGCCGGGCCGCCGAAGGTGCCGTTGGCGCCCCAGGTTGATTTGCCGGCCCCCGTCACCACAGGATTGAGGCTGGCGTCGTAGCTGGCCTCGGGGTAGGTGTCGAACAGGCCCGTGCTCAGGTAGCGGTAGGGGTTGGAGACCCCCGCGAACTGGCGCTCCATCGAGCGGTTCATGCGTGTGTAATCCATTGTCCGCGCCTCGTCGCTGCGAAGTTGCATCAGCAGGCGGCGTTGTTCGCCGAGCTGGTGCGCGGTCGAGGTGAGCCTGCTGCCCTGATCGGCCAGATCGCCCTGGCGCAGCGCGTTGATTTCCTCTTCGGAGAACGGGCGGGCCTGAGAGGTGCCCGGCGCGGCGTTACCGGCGTCGATGCGGGCGGCGAGCAGGGTGTCTTGCCGGGCACTCTGCTGCAGGACCAACGCATCGATTTCGGTGCGGAAGATCAGGCCATGGTGGGTCCGGCGTTGCTCCATGGCCAGGAAGGCCGCGTTCACCTCGGTGTCGATCTCGAAACGCAGATTGGCCGGTACGAAGGCCGGTGCCGGCGGGCCGATGTCGGGCGCGGGCGGTGGCTGGACCTGGGACGGCGCGCTGCGGGCCTGGGTTGCCGCGGCCTGGAGCGCGGCTTCGGCCATGCGCAGCTGGTTGAACAGGTCGGGGTGGGCGTTGTTGGCGTCTTCCGCCGCCCGGGTGAGTGCGGCGAGGTCGTTCCACAGCTCGCGCTTGCCAAGATTGGGGAGCTGACCGGCCGCTTCGTTGATCTTGGCGTCGTAGGCGGCGCGCACGGCCCGCAGGCGGGCGAGGGCGGCGGGTGGCGAGATGTCCGACAGGGTGGCCTGGACGGGTAGCTCGTGGCCCGAGGCGCTGGCGAGCGCCACCTGGAGATTCAGGTCGCGCCGCTCCCGCTTCTCCAGCAGATTCACGTAGCGGGCCCGGCCAGGGCTGCCTTCGGGCAGCATCGCGGTGCTGCGCGGGCCGCCGTGGGGGGCGAGGCGGTAGCGGGCGTTCTCAAGCGTCAGATGAACGCGTTCGAGGTGGGTGAACAGCTTGGCATGGTCGACCGGGGTGGTGTTGAGGAGCGACTCCACGGTGTCCAGCTCCTCGTCCAGGGTGGCCCACTGGGAGAGCCGGTCGATCTCGCCGGTGCCGGCCTGGCTCATGTCGAGCTTTGCGTCGATGGCCCGCCAGCGGGCGTCGAGGCTCTCGCGGTTCGGGTCGGGGTCGTTGCCCCGGGCTTCGGCGCGCAGGCGGGTGAATTCGGCGGCCTGCTGGTCGAGCACGGGCAGGCCGACCCAGGCGCCCCTGGCGTCGCCGTAGGCCGATTCGAACAGGCCGGTGAGTTCGGATTCCTTGGCGCTGAGATCGGCGCGCAGCTTGGCGGCGTCGCGCTGGGCCGCGGCGCGGAAGGCGCTCACGTCGGTCACGCCGAGCTGGCGCAGCTCTTCGTCGGTGCGTGCCTGCAGGCGGCGGTTGCCGATGAGGGCGCGGTAATCGCCCAGGACGCGGTTGATGTTCTGATTGACCTCGGTCACCGAGCCCGGCGGGTAGGATGCCCAGCGCTCGACGCGCTCGTCCAGCCCGAACAGGCGGAGGATCTTCTCGCCGGCCATGGTCACCGCAAGGCCGAGGCCCATCACCCCCGCCTTGATCAGCGGATGGCTGGGCATCTCGGCGCCGGCCACCATGATGCTCTGGCCGGCCATCATGCACAGCATGTTCACCGAGGCGTGGATGGCGGAGCTCGCCACCGCGGCGTTGCGTTCTTCGGCGCTCTGGTAGTCGGCCGTGGCGGCGGCGCCCACCTCGAACACCGCCAGCACCGCAAACTCCCAGGTGGCCACGCCGCCGCTGCCGGCGGCCGCCTGGCGCAGGCTGGCGGTGGCCATGCTCACGCCGATGTGCATGCCGTAGGCGGCGTGGGCGGTGTGCAGCAGGCGCTCGGGCACGCTGGCGTTGCCGTCCGGGCCACCGGCGACGGCGGTGACCGCCTCCTGCACCGAATGGATCACCATCATCGCGCCCATGGCCTGGCCGACGGCGTGGAAGCCGCGCACCGCCGCATCGGCGCCGGCCGGCGCAGTGCCGCCCATGCGGATGAACTCGGTGCGGGTGATGCGGCCCTGGGCGTCGCGGCCGGTCATCACGTCGGTGTGGGCCTGGGCCTTGAGGGTATTGACGATGCCTTCCACGCGGGCCAGCTCGCCCCCGATCGTGGCCCGCTGGCCTTCGGCGGCGCTGCCCTGCCACTGCTGCAGCTGGTCGCGCAGGGCCATCGCCCGGGCGAGCACGTCCACCCGCCGGTCGGCCGGCACCTGGCCGGATTCCAGCGCCCGGGTCAGGTCGGCCAGTTCGCGGTACTGGCGGCCGAGGGCGTCCCGCTGGGCGGGCGGCAGGGCTTCGGCGGCGGTGGCCAGATCCCGGGGCATGGCCGCGAAGGCGGTGGGCAGGCTGATGGCCCGGCCGTGGTCGAGGGCCAGTTGCAGCCGCGCCTGGACCGCGGGATTGAGGGCCGCCTCGGCCGGCTGCACCTGGGCCAGGTCGGTCAGGATGTCGGTGGCGCTGCGTCCGCCGGGCGACATGCGGCTGCGGAATGCGGCCCGGTTGGTGGCAGAGGTCTGGTCGCGGCCGCCGGGGTTGGGCGCACGGGCATCCAGCAGATCGGCTGCCGCTACGCCACGCAGCTCGGCCAGCAGGGTTTCGATGCGGGTGATGTCGGCCTGCAGGGCTGTCTGGAGCTGGGCGGATGTCTGGCCCGGTTGCTCCAGCGCCTGGGCGGCGAACTCCGGGCTCTCGCCGACGGTGCGCAGGGCTTCGCGCAGCAGGTTGAGCCGGCGATAGGCAGCCTGCAGCTGGGGATCGGCGTTGAAGACCTGGATGCCGGTGCCGCTGGCCCCGGGCGCCGGGGCGTTGAGGCCGCGGTTGCTGTCGAGGGTGGCGGTGTCGGTGCTGTTGGTGCCGGTCGGCGCACCGGCAAAGACGACCCGCACGCCCTGGCGCTGGAGGTAGTCGAGCAGCGCGCCCTCCGAGCCCGTGCGGGTGGACGGGCCGTCGAAGGCGAAGCCCTCGCGGCTCTGGATCAGCAGGGTGAGCTCGCCGTTGCGCTGCAGGGTCTGCTCCAGCAGCAGGTTCATGCCCTCGATGTCGCCCGGCGTGCGCCCGGCGGCGCTGCTCAGGTGATGGCCGAGCCCCGACACGACCCGCACATTGCGCATCGCGTCGGCAAAGCCGGTGGCGCCCATGCCGTCGCGCAGGCCGGTGATGTCCTCGCCCCGGAAGTCGGCGAACACCGCGTGGCGGGTGGGCGAACTCTCGTTGCCATGCACGTACAGGAAGCCCGCGCTGTCCTCCATCGGCGAGGGCACCGAGCGGCGGGCGCCGGTCGCCCGGGCGGTGTAGGCAGCGTCGAGATCCTGGTGGGCCGAGGCCCGGGCGTACACGTCGATCTGGCCCGCGCCGGTGCCGACCCGGGTGTGCTGGACCCCGCTGCCGCCCACGGCGATGGTCGGGTTCCAGCCGGCGCCGTAGCCCAGCCCCATCAGCACCGGGTCGGTGGTGGTGGTGAGTTCCCGCAGCGTGCCGGCCTGGCGCCAGCCGCTGGAGGTGACCAGATCGGCAGCCCGGATGTTGTGGGCCTTGATGAGCTCGACCAGCTGGCGGGTGTGGTCATCGTGGACATGGGTCAGCAGGATCTGCTGGATGTTGGTGACGCCCAGCTGGGTCTGCATCTGCGCCACGGCGGCCATGGTGATGGCCCGCGGCCCGCCGGCGTCGATGAGGATCGACAGGCCGATGCCGAGCCGTGCCTGGGTGAGCCCTTCCTTGCCCACCGCCGGCAGGGCCAGCCAGGGTGTGACGGCCCGCGGGCTGGCGGGGGCGAGCCCCTGGGGGCCAGCGGCGTGAAGCCCCGGAACCGGGTCGTGGAGCGGCGCGGCGGCTGGCCGCAGTACGAAGCCGGCGGCGGGGAAGGTGGTGATCCGCCCGCCGCCATAGACGATCATCTGGCCCGGAGTCGGGTCGGGCTCCCAGGCCGAATCGGTGAGGTCCAGTGCGCCGCTGGCGTCGGCGGCAGGTGGGCTGCGGGTTTCGGAGGCCTCGTCGAGCACGGCGCTGGCGGCGCTACCGCTGTTGCGGGCGATGCCCACTGTGGTGCCGCCGAGCACCGGATCGGCGGCCAGCACCGACTGCACGTAGGCCGCCCAGCGCTGGTCGCGCACGTCCTGGGTTGGCGCCAGGGGCTGGGTGCGTTCCCAGTCGCTGCGCTGCGCCTGCAGCTGGTCCCGCAGCGCGCCTGCGTACCAGCTGCGGTAGCCCTGCTGGGCGGCCAGCACGGCGTTGATGCTGCCGTCGGTCTCCTGGCCGGCCGTGCCGCGGATCGACAGAATCCCGACGCTGCCGGCCAGATGGGGCAGCAGGTGGCCCGACGGGGCGCCCGGGGCGAGCACCGCTTCGGAGATCGGTGTGCTGCCCACCAGGCCCACCAGCCGGTCGGCCACGGCCTCGCCGAGGGCCGGGGCGTCGGCGGGCGACAGGCACTGCATGCCGGCGTCGAGCAGCACCGTGCCGCCACTGGTGTTGATCAGCACCACCGTGCCGGCGGCGGCCGTCTCGGTGTTGGCGGTGACGGTCAGCACGTGCTCGCCGCGTTGCTCGATCACCTGGATCGGCCCGCTGGCCGTGAAGGCCGGGGCCAGCGGGTCGATGACCCGCGGCGCCACCGGCCCGGCGGAGGTCATCGGTGGCTGGGACTGGGCCTCCACCCAGGTTTCGAACACGGCGCTTGCGGGCGTGAGGAACACCTGCAGCCGCTGGGTGGACAGCACGTGCCGGTCGAGCGTCACGTGATGCACCGTCGGCGCGCCGGTGAGGTTGGGGCCCTCGACCTTCACCGAGATGCTCATGTTCGACGGCGCCTCGACGTTGGCCAGGGCCGGGTCGAGGACGAAGGTGCCCACGCGGGGCTCGCACACCGGGCCGCTGGTGGCGTCGTCCGGATTGCGGCGTACACCGCCGTGGCCCAGCACGATGTGGCTCACCTCGTGGGCGAGGAGGCGTTCGCCCGCCGGGGTGTCGGGCGCCGGGGCCCTGGCGCCGAGGACGATGGACGGGCCGGCGGCAAAGGCGCGGGCCTGGATGTCCCGGGCGGCGGTTGCGGCGGGTTGGCCGGTGTGCAGCCGCACCGGCGAGAGATCGGTGCCCAGGCGGCGTTCGAAGCGGTCGCGCAGGCCGGCCGGCAGCGGCACGCCGGGCTGGGCGAGGGCCTTGCCCACCGAGCCCGGCGCTGCAGTCGGGCCGGGGCCGGTGGCGCTGCGCCGGATCTGGTTTGCCGCCGCCGCGCAGGCGGGGCATGGCTTCGGGCCGGCTGCGCAAGCGGGGCAGTCGAGCTTTACCGGCGCCGATGTGCCCACCAGGGTTTCGGCGAGGTGGTCTGCCGCTGCTTCTTCGGGCGCATGGGCCGCGCCCACCCGCGAATTGGCGTCTTTACCGTGCTTCGGCTCAACCGCGGCGTGGGTTGCCGGCATGGCCTACTTCTTCACGTCTCCACCCAGCGCAGCGCGGATCGGGGCGGGCACGAAGGGCGCCTTGAGCAGGTCGATGGTCACGAACACGCCGGTGCCGGCGGGCGTGGCGCCCGCGCCGGCGGGGGCTGGCAGGGATTTCATGACCGTCGAGGTCTGGCCGTCGAGGCCGGTGACGGTGGGCTTCCAGTCGAGCCCGACGCCGCTGCCGGCCTGCAGCGACACCCCCGGCATCACCCCCCAGGTGGCCTTGGCCGAGCTGAGGCTGACGCCGCCGGAGGGGTCGAGGCTCCAGCCCAGGTCGAGGCTGAGGGTCATGGGCGGCATCCACGACAGCTTCTGGTGGGCGAGGCCGAGCAGGTCGTCGCCCGAGAACGAGGCCTTGAGCTGCGTGGGCCCGCCCGGGGTGGCCGGGAGGATGTAGCGGAAGTCGGTGAGGGTGGAATAGGGGATCAGCCCCAGCGGGGCGACGAGGTTTACATCCGACAGCAGCTTGCGCCCGGCCGGGTCGGCCAGCCCGGCGCCCAGGGCGAGGCCGTAGGTGCCGGCCCCAAAACCGGCCACGCCGACCTTTTCGCCGGTGCCGAGGGCGTTCCACTGGCCGAGGGCGTAACGTTTGGCCGGGTCGAGGAGGGTCTGCTTGACGCCTTCGTTCTCCTTCGCCTGTTCGACGACCGTCTTGACGCCTTCGGTCAGCACCTCGGCGGCCTTGTCGCCGTCTTCGGGCTTGGCGGCTTCCTCAAGCTGGATGGCCGGCTGGCGGCGCGCGCCTTGCTCCAGCACATGGCCCAGCTCGTGGCCCAGCAGGCGACGGCCCTCGTGGGTGCCGGGCTGCCAGCGGCCGGGGGCGAAGCCGATGTCACGGCCGGCGGCAAAGGCGTTGGCGCCCAGCTCGACGGCGGCGGTGGCATCGGGATGCACGCGCACGTCGGCGAGCCTCGCGCCCAGGCGGTTCTCGAAGTAGCGGCGTTCGGCCCGCGGCAGCGGCTGGCCCGGGCCGAGGCCCAGGCTGGCGGGGGCCGGATCGCGGGCGGCGCGGCTGGCGGGAGAGGGGCGCTCGCCCCGGGCAACCCGGTCGGCCCGATGTTCGGCGGGCTTGTCGCGGGTGATGAGCGGCATTTTTTGCCGTTTTGTGGGGTTTTCCATGGTCAAGTCTCCGCCACGGTAGGTCATTCAAAGGGTCGCCAGACGGCGATCACCGGCTCGCCGCCCGGGCCGGGCCGCACGGTGAGGCGCTGGAAGCGCAGGTCGTTGGGGTCGCGCCGGCGGATGATCCAGCCGCCGTCGCTGCTTCTGACGCGGGTGTAGCCCGGCGGGAGCACTGCCGTCGCCACCGGCGTGTCGATGAGGGGTTCGACGCTGGCCCAGTTTTCGGCGTGCACGATGGGCGCCGTGCCGCCCCCGGCCCGCATGGCAAAGCGGGTGCGCAGCCGTGCGGGCACGTCCACCAGGTCGAAGTAGTTCGACAGGTCGGGGCTCTCGGTGATGTTGGCGAGCCCGTGCTCCACCGCAAAGGGGGCGTTGCGGCCCACCGTGATCCGGTATTCGAAGAGGAACTCGGGCGAGCCGCCGCCCCGCGACACCGATACGCGGTAGCGCACCTCGGCGAGCCGCGAAGTGCCCCAGTGGGCCTGGGTGAGGGTGGACAGGTGGAAGCGTTCGCCCCCGCGGGCGGCATCCCGGAAACCGCGCAACAGCTCCTCGATCCCGTTGTTCTGGATGATCTGGTTCACCTCGGCCGGCGCCATCAGGATGCCGAAGGGGCTCTCGAAGCCGGTGCCCTGGCCGAGGGTGTGGGCGCGCTCCATGCCGGCCACTTCCGGCCGGCCGTGCTCGCCGGCGCTGAGGAATTCCAGCTCGGTTTCGCGCCGGCCAACGCCCCGGCGGACCACCGTGTCGTGGCGGGTGAAGCCGTTTTCGCGCCACACCCGGGTACCGTCCGGGAAGGTGTACACAACGCCCTCGGGCAGCGGGGCGATGGTGCCGTCCAGGTTGCGCGGCAGCTCGGAGATGTCGTTGAAGCGCCGCACCCGGTAATCGAAAGGCGGCTCGGACGACACGCGGGTGGACCCCCGGAAGCTCACCTCCGGCTCGACCCTGCCGCCGCGGCCACCCTCGCCGGCGATCACGCCCTCGGGCACGCCCCAGCCGGTGAGCCGCGCCTGGATGGCGTCGGCAGCGGTCTGCAGGTTGGCGATCTCCTGCCGCAGCCGGTTGGCGGTGTCGCTGCCCGGCGCCAGGCCCGACATGGCGTGCTCGCGGGCCTCGATCATCCGGGCGTGCTTCTGGAGTTCGAGGATCACCTCTTCCTCGTTGGACAGGGTGCCACCCCGTGCCCACGCTCGCACCCGCTCCAGCATGCCGCGCAGGTTGCCGGTCTCGTCGCCCCAGCGGCGCAGGGCCTGCACGGTTTCCTGGTGGATGCTCACGTCGCCCAGGCGGGTGCCCGGCCCGACCCACAGCTCGAGCCGCTGCACGCCGTCGAGCCCCATCGCGTAGCGGACCTCGGCGGTGCCCGGGGCCAGCCCGCCACCCACCATCACGTTGTCGAGCCCGAGCCGCTGGGCGATGCCCGGATCGTCCACCGGCACGCCCATCTCGGCGGCGGTGCGTACCACCAGTTCGCGCCGGGCTCGGAAGGCGGCGATCAGGTCGCCCGCGCGGCCCTCGGGCACCACGTCGAACTGGCGGAGCAGCGCAGCGGCGGATTCGTCCTCGCCGGCCAGGGCCAGCCGCCGGGCGTGGAAGAGCCCCTCCAGCTGCGCCTCGGACCAGCCCTCCATCGTGTGGGCATGCCCCAGCGCGATGGAGTCGAAGGCGCCGATCACCTCCCGCACCGCATCCTGGCCGTGGAGGCGGGTGATCCGTTGCCAGGCGGCGCTGGCGCCCTGGAAGAGCGCCCCGCCAACCAGGCCGCCCACCGCACCGAAAGCGGCACCGCGGGTGAGTGCGGCCATCAGCGCCGCGATGGCGGCGGCCACGCCCCGGTCCCAGGTGGCTTCGTCCACTGCGGTCTGGAAGAGCTCGCCCGCCGCGCCGCCGATGGCCCCGTCGATGATGCTTTCGGCGATCGCTGCGCCGGCCCCGCCGGTGGCCCGACGGACGGCGGTGCCACCCGCCAGCCGCGCCGCTTCGCCCGCCGCGTGGCCGGCGGTGGCGCCATGCACGGCCCGCGCGGCGAGTGCCGAGCCGACCACCGAGACGGCGCCTTCCACTGCGCCGGTGGACACATCGGTGAGGATCTCGGCGTCGGTGGAGCGGCCGCGGATCACCGCGCCGGTGAGGCCGGCCGTTGCGCCACCGGCGAAGGCGGCCAGCGCGACGACCGCTGCCGGCCCCATGCTGCCGCCGCTGGCCGCCGACACCACCACCGTCGCGGCGACGGCCGCCACCAGCTGTGCGGCGGTTGAGGCGAAGGCGCGATTGGCCGGGGCGAAGGCGTCCAGTGCGGCCATCGTGCGGTAGTACAGATCGGCCAGCTGGGCTAGCTCGGCCCGGCCGATGCCGCGCAGGCGCACCTGGTCGAAATACACCCGGAAGCGCGCGGCGTTCTCGTCCACGTTGGGCCCGGCCCAGCTCAGGGTGTCGGTGGTCGCCCGGGAGCCGGTGGTGCGAATGGCCGCGAGCCGTTCTTCCAGCCGGTAGTGCATGAAGTCGGCCTCGACCGCCGGGTCCTGCCCCGTGGCGCCGCTGAGGTCGGGTTCGCCAAAGGCCACGGTCTCGAAGGCGAGGCGCAGGTCGTGGTCGCGCTCGCCGATCTGCTCGGCGGCGACCACTGCGGCATCGTAGCGTTCGGCCAGCGCGCGTTCGGTTTCGCTGACGGACTGGTTGGGGTTGGCCTGCAGCTGACGGCGGATCACCATGCCCCGGCGCAGCTCGGCCTGGGCGGCCGGTGTGCGCATCACCAGCTCGATGAAGGCGCGCGGGTCTTCGATGCGCTGGGTGATCCGTCCGCCGCGCACCACCAGCTCCACCGCGTCGCCGCGCATCAGGGCTTCGGCTTCGCCGGCCAGCCCGCGCCGCAGGCGTGAGGCGTCGAGGCGCTCGCGCATTGTGCCCCGCTCCAGGCTGCGCAGCAGCTCGACCAGCGGCGGCGTTGGCGGGCGGGGATGGGCGTCGGCGGGCGGTGCCGGCGGATGCTCGACGAGCTGGGCCAGGGCCGCGCGGCGGGGTTCGGCCATCCGCGACAGGGCGATCCAGACGCGGCTCTGGTTGCCGGCCCGCCACGCGCTTTCGATGTCGTTGGCGTCGAGGAGGGCCTGCTGGCTGATCAGGAACGCGCTGCCGGTCAGGTCGGGGTGCCCCTCGTAGAGCGCCGCCAGCAGCAGCGCCTCGCGGGCGGGGCTGGGGTTGATGCCGAGGATCTGGGTGAGCTTGGCCTGGTACCAGGGGGAGTGGGTGAGCTCGAGCCGGGCCCGCACCGGCACGCGACGGATGAAGGTGATGAGTTCGTCGAAGGTGCTGACCTGATTGATGAGGAACTCGGCCGAGCGTTCCGGCGGAACGCCGAGGGCTTCGAGGGTGGCGGCGCCGGTTTCGTGGGATGCGAAGTACATCGCCTGCACCAGCGTGCGCTCGTGGAAGCGGGCCTGCAGAGCGGCCAGCTCGGCTTCACGCCGGGTGCGCTCCTCGCTGGACGCAGGGGGCAGGGCGGCGAGGCGTTCGCGGGCGCGGTTGATGAGTTCGCTGGCGCGGGTGGCGGCGTTCTCGAGCATGGCCGGCGAGACATCGCTCGTGCGGTTGCCGGCTTCGCGCATGGCGCGTTCCAGGGCGCGGGCGTCGTCGCTGTCGGCGGCGATGGCACGCAGCTGGGCCATGTCGGCGCCCATGTTGGGCCAGCTGCCGCCGGCCAGCCGGGGCGCGAGGGCGGCCCGCTGGGGGCCGTTGAGGTCGGCGATGGCGAGGAAGGCGTCGCCGGGACGGTCGGCCGATTCGGCGGCGGCGATGCGCGAATAGGCCACCGCCACCCGCTGCGCGGAGACGGCGTCCGGACGGGCTGCGGCGGTGCCCGGGGGCGGCGCCGGGCGCGTGGCCCGGGCGCGCTCGGCCTTGTCGAGCAGCAGCTGGGTGGCCCGAAAGGCGTCTTCCGCGGCGAGGGCATCGTTCAAGGCCCGCTGTACGTCGGCCCAGGTGGCGGAGGCCGGGCGGGGCGCGGGCGGGCTGGCCGGGGTGGAGAGGGGGGCGGGCGCGGCGGCGGCTGGGGTTCCGTTGGCCTCTTCGATCATGCGCAGCACGTCGTCGTCGGGCCAGCGCCGCAGGGTGTCGAGGATGCCTGCCTGATCGCGCACGAGGATGCCGGTGCGGGTTTGCAGGTTCTCGGCCAGGGTGAGCTGGTTGCCCAGGTAGCCGCGCGCTTCGCCCCAGCTGGTGTCGCCGAAGCAGCGGTCGAGATCGCGGAAGAAGTCGGGGCCGTAGCTGGCGCGCAGCTGGGCCATGTCGGCGGGAGCGGCGTTGGCCCGCAGGATGGCCAGCACCCGGGTGGTGGAGACGCCGTTGTCGCCCTCGGGGTGGAGCGCTGCGCGCAGGGCCGTGGCGTCGGGCGGCGGGGCGTCGTAGAGCCAAGTCTGGGGAGCGCGGCCGAGGGGACGGATGGGTTGCCCGAGTTGGGCGCGGGCGGCGAGGCCGTGGGCTTCGGCTTCGAGCTGGGCGCGCCCGTCCACTGCGCCGCTGGCGCCACGCCGGGCCTGCAGGGCGTGGATGGTCTCGTGGGCGAGCAGGCGCCGGGAGGGGCGGGTGTCGGCAAACTCGAGGCGCGACCCGCGGGTGGCGGCCAGCGCGTCCGGTCGTCCGCCAGGCGCGGGGACGCCCAGCGCCACGTCAAGATGGCCTAGATCCGCGCCGACGAGGCTTTCGAGCTCGCTGCGCCGGGGAAGCGACGCCCCGGTGCCCAGACGGCGCTGGAAATAGGCCGGTGCGTCTGCTGGCGGTGGGGGCTGGGCGGCCGCAGGCGCACGGGCGGGCGCCGCAGCTGGCGCCCGGTCGACCGTAGCGGGAGGCGCAGGGCTGGGCGGCGTGGCGTGTTTTTCCTGCCGGGCGGAGGCCGGGCGGGCTGGGGGCGCGGGTGCGAGGGCGCGGCTCATGGCGATGCGTCGGCGCGGGCGCGACGGCGTCCGGCGTGGTGGCGCCGGACGGTGGTGGCGGTGCCGCGGCGGGCGTCAGGGGCCCGGGGCGGGCGGCGGGTTGAGCACGGCATCCACGGCGGCGGTGACCACGGCATCCCGGGTGGCGAGCTTGGCGGTCATCTCGGCGCGCTTGCGGGCCAGGGCGAGCTGGCCCTGGATCACCGCCACCTGGGCGGCGAGGAGATCGGCAGCGGCCGAGAGCTGGGCGTCGCGGGCGGTGTTCCAGTCGGTCTGCAGCTTGGTGGCGGCGGCGCCGGCGGCTGCGGCGGTGAGCCGGGCCCGGGCAGCCTGGTAATCCACATACGCGAGGATTGCGCCGGGTTTGTTGCCGGCGGTGGCCAGCCTGGCAGCGGCTTCGCGCTGGATGAGGGCCTTGGAGAGATCGTCGGCGATGATGGCCGAGGACGATTCGGCGGCCGCGAGGGCGGCTTCGGCCAGGGCTTCCTTGTCTTCGTAATCCTGCAGCTTGGCTTCGAGGGTGACGAGGGCGGCGGCCAGATCGCTGATGGCGGTGTCGTCCAGCGCGGCGATGGCGGTGTCCACCGTGCTCACGGCGGTCTTGTAGTCGGCCCCGTCGAGCTTGGTGGCCGGGGTGACGCCGGCGGCGGTGGCCACCGCGGCGCGCAGGGCGGTGGCGGAGGCGTCGGCCAGGGGCGGGGTGGCGCCGTCGCTGCGGGCCTTTTCGGCTTCGGAGAGGGTGGCTGCCCGGGCCGCGAGGGCGGCGGCGAGGGTGTCGTCGCGGGCGAGGATCTGCCCGCGCAGGCCCTCGGCCTGGGCGGTGGCGGCCTCGATGGCGGCCACCGCGTCCCAGGCGGCGTCCGCGGACTGGGCCTGGGAGGCGCCGCTGGCGGCGGCGGTGGCGGCTTCGGCCTGCCAGGTGGAGAGCTTGGCCCTGGCCTGGCTCAGGGTGGTGGCGATGTCGGTCATGAAAAGGCTCCCTGCCGGCGCGGGAACGGCCGGCCCAGTTTGCTGAACTCTTCGGCCACGGCGGCGTCGATCATGCCGTCCGTGACCACCGTGCCGCCGTCGGCGGCCATGAAGGCTGCCGACAGGGCAGCATTGCGAATCTCGCCGCCGGTGAGCTCGAAGCGCTCGGCCAGCTGCTCGATCGAAATCTCGGGCGCGAGGTGCGCCAGGGGAAGCTGCCCGCGCCAGATGGCCATGCGCTCGGCCACGCCGGGGCGGGGAAAATGCACCACCTGATCGAAGCGGCGCAGGAAGGCGTCGTCCACGCCCTGCATGAGGTTGGTGGCGAGGATCGCGCAGCCCTCGAAGGATTCGAGCCGCTGCAGGAGGTAGTTCACCTCGATGTTGGCGTAGCGGTCGTGGGCGTCCTGCACGTTGGTGCGGCGGCCGAAGAGGGCGTCGGCCTCGTCGAAGAACAGCAGTGCGGCGTAGCCCTCGGCGGCGGCGAACAGTTCGGAGAGGTTCTTCTCGGTCTCGCCGATGTACTTGGAGACCACCAGCGACAGATCCACCGACAGCATGGGCAGGTGCAGCCGCGTGGCGATGGCTTCGGCGGCGAGGGTCTTGCCGGTGCCGGATTCGCCGTACAGCAGGCCGATCACCGAATGGCCGCGCGCGCCGCGGGCCATCTGCCAGCGCAACTGCACGCCCACCCGGCGGCGCACCCGGCGGATCAGGTCTTCGAGGCGGTCGCGGGTCTGGGGCGGCAGCACGACCCGGTGCCAGGGGACCTCGGGCGTCGACCGGGTGGCGAGGCGCAGGGCCCGGGGCGGCGTCATCCGGGCGAGTTCGGCCAGGGCGTCGGGCACGCTGGCGCCCGGCGGCAGGGCGGCGGCGACGAGGGCCGGGGCTTCGTCGTCGATCCAGTTGCGGCCGGCCAGCTCGTCGGCGTCGGCGCGGTTGCAGCCGAGGGCGCGCTGCCAGCATTCGGAGAGTTCGAGGGGGTCGCTGCCGCCTACGTCCACGCGCCGCAGGTGGGCGCCGGGGCCGCGCAGGCAGAAGCTGGCCGGGGCGATTACCGGCACCGGCGGCACGCGCACGGGGGCGGTGAGCTGGCCGGCGTCGGTGCGCAGGGCAACCCGGGCGCCGGTGGCGAGGCGCAGCAGGTGGGCCTCGGCCCAGGGCGGCGGGGCGGCTTCGTCGGGGGCGTCGAGCACCAGCGCGGCCTGGGGCATGGCCGCCACGGCGAGGGCTTCCTCGGCCCGGTCGGGCTGGCCGGTGAGATGCAGGCACACGCCCGGAGTCTCGGTGATCTGCAGGGCGGCCCGGTCGATGCTGGCGGCGGGGCGGGCGGGCGCGGTGAGCAGGCGCACCTGCCAGCCGGCGCCGGCTTCGGCGGGGGGCAGGCCATCGAGGCCGGCGAGGAGGGTCTCGGTGGGGTCGAGGCGGCGCTCGAGCAGCGGGCGCTGGGTTTCGTCCGGGCGGATCAGCCCGCTGTTCCAGAGGGGCGAGGCGCGCAGGGCGTGGCGCACCGCGGCAGGGTCGACGTTGTCGCCGAAGAGCAGCTTGAGGGCGAGGCCCACCGTAAGCCGGCGCTGGCCGCCGGCGAGGGTGGTGATGGTGGCGGCGGCGTCTTCGTCGAAGCAGGGCAGAACGGCGAAGGCGAGCAGATCCAGATCGAAGCCGGAGAGCTGGCATCCGGTGGCGATGCGGGCCAGGGGCGTGGCGTCGGGCGCGGCCTCGAGGGTGGCGAAGAGGATGTCGTTGCCGCTGGCGATGCTGTCGGCCAGCTGCTGGGGCGTGTCGGTGGCGAGATGCGCCGAGGCGATCCGGATGAGGCCGGCGTCGTCGGGCCGGCGCAGCAACATGCGGCCGGCGGCGAGGGCCAGCCAGAGGTCGGTGAGGTCGGGGCTGCGGGGGCCGGTCATGCGGGGTCTCCGAAGCGGAAGCGGATCGTGCGGCCGAGCCAGGGCAGCCAGCCCGGGTCCTGATCCCAGCCGGCGCGGCGCAGGGCCAGGTCGATGCCAGCCAGCGGCCAGGCGAGTTCGGCCTCCCAGGGGCTGACGCGCAGCTGGCCGGGGCGCAGCAGCAGGCTGGCGAGGCGGCTGTCGGCGGCGGTGGGGAAGGCGGCGGGCGTTGTGCCGAACACCTGACGCAGGCCGCCGGGCGCGGGGGTGATGTCGCCGGGGATGGCGTCGATGAGGGCGTCGAGGAGGCGCTCGGCGGCGGCGGGATCGCCCACGGGGATCAGCGCGATGCGCTCGCGCCAGTCGCATTCCGGGGCGAACACCGCGAGGAGTACGCGCTCGCGTTCCTGGGCCACGGCCCGCTCGCCCGGGGGCAGCGGCGCCAGCACCCGGCGCAGGGCGGTGAGGGCCAGATCGACCAGGGCCGGGCCGAGGTTCTCGGCCGCAGGCAGCAGGCCCAGGCGCACCAGCGGGCGCAGGAGCAGGAGCAGGCCGGCGGCGCAGACCGGGTGGGTGAGGGTGGCGGGTTCTTCTGCCGGGCTGCCGGATTGCGCGGATGCGGGGGCTGGCGACGGGGCGGCAGGAGTCGGCGCCCCGGGAACGCTCGTGGGTGGCGTGGCGGGCTGCGCTGCGGCGCGGGTGATCGTCTGCAGCAGCACCGCGGCGGTCTGGCGGGTAGCGGAGGGGTGTTCGGTGAGCAGCAGGGCGAGGAGCCACGGGGCGCGCTGGGCCGGGTTGCTGGCGATGGAAAGGCGCAGGTTGTGGCTGGCGAGGCGGTCGAGGCGGGCCTGGAGATGCGGCAGGGTGCCGGCTTCCGGCGTGGGCGTCGGCGGCGTGGCGGGTGAGTCGGCGCCGGGGCCGGTGCGTGTTGCCTGGGGCGTGTCGGGGCGGGCGAAGTGACCGAGGAGGGCGCGGACGAGGCCCGTGGCTTGGTCGGCCGAGAGCAGGCTGGCTACGGGGGCGTCGCTGCGGGCCAGGGCGGCCATGGCGGCCAGCGCCCGGGCCGGGTTGCGGGCGAGCCAGCGGTGGAGGATAGCGACGGGCGCGAGGGGGTCGGGGCTGTCGTCGTCACCGGCAAGATCAAGCGCCCACCAGGCGTCGGGCTGGCCGGCGGCGCGGCGTTCCAGGTGGCGGTGTTCGGCGGCCCAGGCGTCCGCAAACCATGCGGCGGGGGCGTCTTCGTCCGCGTCGCCGGGCGGGATGGTGGCGAGGAGTCGGGCGAGGCCGGCCTCGAAGGCGGCGGCCCAGCCGGCGGCGAGTTCGCTGGCGGGCACGTCGGCCGACACCTTGAGCTGCAGGTCGAGCTTGTGAACGGCGACGACGGCCCCGGCAGGCAGCCGGGCACGGGCCAAGGCCCGCTCGCCGGCGCCGTCGAGGGCGCGGGCGAGTTGCCGGTCGGCGAGCTGGCGCACCTGCCCGGCGAGCGCCTGGGCGTGCTCCGCATCGCTGCTGCGGATGCGGGTGGACAGCAGGCCGATGTCGAGGTCGTCGGACATCAAACAAGCCTCCGGTCACTGCGCGACCACCTCCCCGGGGGAGGATGCGCGCCCCCGTCGGGCGGCCGGGCGAGTGCGCACATTGGCCGTGCCATCAGGTGCGCTTCACCAGTTTGAGGAAGCTGGCCTGGCCGCCGGTGATGCGCAGGAGATTGGCGGTCTGGTCGAGCACCGGGCGGTTGGCGCTGGAGGCGGCGGTTTCGGTCTGGAGCTTTTCGATCACCGCCTCGGCGGGCTTGCCAGCCTGGATCTCGGCTTCCACCTTGACCGCCAGATCGGCGGGCACGCCCTTGGCGAGGGCTTCGGCCCCGGCCACCGCGGCGGCCCGGTCGGCCTGGAAGGCACTGCGGAACTTCTCGTAGCTCTCGGCGCCGAGGAGCTGCTCGGCTTCTTCCGGGGTCTTGGCGAGCACTTCCTTGACGGTGAGCTGGGTGTCGCTGCCGCGCACGTAGTCGGCCACCTTGCGGCTTTCGAGGCCGGCGCGCAGGTCGGCGTAGATGGGCCGGGCACCGGTGTCGGCAAAGTTGGCGGGGCCGTCCTGCACCAGATCGTCGGCCAGGGTGCGGGTGACCTCGGTGGTGCGCTTTACCGAGAGCTTGTTGACCACCGCGAGCGTCTGGGTGGGCTGCACGGCGGCGAGCACCTGGACGAGCTGGTAATCCGGGTATTCGGCGGCGTAGGTGTCAGCCACCTGACCGACGGCGATGCGCTTGCGTTCGGCGGGGTCGGCGACGGTGTTCTCGAGGGCCGCCTCGGTCGTCTGCACCTGGGCCAGGAAGGCTTGGTTGCGGGTGGTGACGGCAAGGCCCGAGCTGCTCATGTCGGCGGCCTGGACCAGATTGGCCTGCACGTCGGGCTGAGCCATCAGGGCTTCGACGATGGCGCGCTTCTCGGCGGGCTGGCGCAGATACTGGGCGCGCAGCTCTTCGGTGGTGAGGGCCTTCTGCTGGCCGCTTCGGGTGAAGCCCCGGACTTCCTGCAGGAAGGTGATCAGGAACTGCAGCACTTCGAGCAGGTAGAACAGGGCGTCGAGGAGCACCAGCCGTTGCTTGACGTACACCACGAAGTGCCGGGGCAGCATGTCGAGGCCGATGCGCGAGATGAGCCCGGCCATGGCTTCGGCGGTGTCGTTGATGGTGCCGAGCTGACCGAGGGCGTTGCCGGCGGTGAGGAGGGGATTGACGCCCCAGCGCTCGGCCTGATTGAGCGCGTCTTCCGGCAGCCGGCCGATCAGCGGGTGCTGGCGGGTGAGGCCCTGGAGGGGCACGACCAGCTTGACGATCTCGGTGCGGCGATTGACCAGATCGTCGAGTCCCATCATCTCGAAGAGGTTGCCGAGGATGCGGAAGTAGCCGGGCAGCGCCACGGCTTCGGTCTGCTGCTTGAGGCCCCCCTGGAACAGGGACGCCTGGTGGGTGCTGTAGTGGGTGTTGGCGCCGGTGCCGCCGGTGCCTCCACCCGTGCCGCCGCCGGGTACGGTGGTGCCGCCTGTGGTGTCGTCAAGGCGGCGGGAGAGCTGGATCGGGTCCTTGTCGAAGACGTTGTTGAGGTCTTCGAGGATGTCGTCGTCGTGGAGGGCGACGACCGCGTAGGGGATCACCCGGGTCGTGCGGAAATAGCTCTCGCCCTGCTTGATGGCGCTCTTGACCAGCGGCGAGACCAGCCAGCGGCTGCCCTGGGCGGCCGCGAGCATCTTGTCGATGGTGTCGAAGCCGGTGTCGAACTCGCCGTCGGCAGCCCGTGGCTGGATCGGCAGGAAGCCGATCGGCGGGATGTGGCGGAAGCCTCGGGTGAAGAGGTTGTTACCGTCCGGGTCCACCGGGCGCTGGGCGATGCTTTCGGCCAGCATGCACTGGAACTGGTGGATGCGCGCCCAGGCGGCGGCCCGGGGTGGGGCGCCGAAGCGGGTGCGGTGCCAGTCGTCGGCCTGGCTGTTGCTGATGGTGCGGCGGGGGATCCACTGGTCGAGGAACAGGATGCTGCCATCCTCGCCCAGGTAGACCATTGCCAGGGGCACGGCGCTGGTGTCGTGGCGGCCCACGCCGGTATCGGCGTTGAAGGTGGCGTCGGTGCCGAAGCGCGGGTCCCAGCGCTTCCAGAGCGGGTGCTCGAAGACGTCGAAGTAGTAGGCCGAAAGGGTGCCGCGCAGATCCCAGGCGGACTGCAGATCCTGCCGGAAAGGCGTATCCACCGGGAAGCGCACCAGCGACAGGCCGAAACCACAGCGCCAGGTGTCGGCCTTGCAGTTGGCTGCGGCCGCGCCGCCGCAGATTTCGCCCATCACCTTGGCGCCGCCGGATTCGCTCTCGCTGGCCTGGATGATCAGCAGGTAGGGGCCGGAGGGCAGGCCGGCGCTGCCGCCAGTGGGGCCGGCAGGGTCGGGCGCGAGGCAGACGCAGGGGGTGAAGTCGTTGCCGCCGCCGATCACCTTCTGGGGCGTCTTGCGGTAGGCCCCCAGAAGCTGCTCGATGGTGAAGACGAAGAAGGGCTGCGAGACGACGATGGGGCGTCCGATGGCGTCGAAGGCGAGGCCCGGGGCGAGCACGATCTCGGCCGTCGGCGAGACGCCGCCGACGCGGGATTCGGAATCGATGCCGGTCTGGTTGAGGCCGTCGGCGCTCAGGCCCAGGCCCCAGGCGATGCCGGGCATCATGGCCTGGGCGTTGAGGCGGGCGCGGGCGTCAAAGTAGACGTCCTGCCGCGACAGGGCTTCGGCGGTGAGGTAGCGGCCGTTGAACCAGTTGGTGCGGCGCAGGGTGTTGTTGCCCCGTACATCGCCGGTGGGGCCGGTGGCAAAGCCGTTGTCGCTGCTCGTGCCGGCGTAGCCCTTGAGGAAATCGGCGATGGAGGCTTCGTCGGCGGCGCTGAGGGCCTCGTTACGGGCGACCTTGGCGATCATCGTCAAGAGGCCGGCGTCCATGTTCTTCCACTTTTTCGTGCTCATCTCGGCCTCCGGCTCAGGCGGTGGTGGGGTGGGTGGCAAACAGGCTGGCGTCGCGCCCGGTGCCCTGGGGCACCACTTCGCCAACGGCGCCCGCCAGGGGTTTGCCATCGATGTCGAGGAGGGCGTTCGGGCCGGTGCCTGCCAGGCAGACCTGGTAGATCGTGCCGGCGGCCCACTCGCCGCCATCGACGGTGAGGGACAGACCGGTGGCCGTGGGCGTCTGGACGAGGATGGGCAGGCTCACCCAGGCCTTGGAAGGCTCGTCGAAGCGCAGCACGCGCACCGAAGGTTCGGCGATGCTGGCGGCGAGGATGGGGCGGGTGGTGCCCACGTCGATCAGCATGTGGCCGAGATCGGCACCGTCGCCCGGGTGGGCGCTGAGGCCGGTGGCCTGGAAGCGCGGCGTGCCGCCGGCGGCTTCGAGATGGATGCCCAGGGCGAGGTCGGCCACCATCTGCACCGCCGGCAGCAGGGCGCGCACGCTGTTGTCGATGGCGCCGCCGAGTTTGACGCGCTCGGCCGGGTTGCCCACGGGTTCGAGGTCGAGCACGGCGAGGAGCAGGGGCGCGTCGTCGGCGCCGCTCCACAGGCGGGCAGGGGGCGGGACGTCCGGGTCGATGAGCTGGTCGAGGATGCGGGTGCGGAGGTCACCCGCCGGATTGGCGCGGGTGGTGATGTCGCGGATCGGCAGGCCGGTGAGATCCGGGGCCTTGGCTTCGAGGCACAGACGGTAGCCGTCCTGCACGCGGGAGGGCGACAGGCCGGCATCGGCGCCGGAGCAGGGCTGGGTGATGGCGGGCACCTGCTCGGTGAGGCAGGCCCGGTAGCGCAGCACCACGTACACCCGGCGGCGGGTGTCGATGGCGTCGGAGGCGGGTGCTGCCGGGTCGACCGGCGGAGCGGAGAGCTCGCCCCAGAAGGGCGTGGCGGCTAGCCCGGTAATGTCGAGGCAGACCTTCTGGGGCACGAACACCTCGCGGCCGAGCGGGTCGATGGCGAGCCCGGTCTCGCAGGTGAGGGTGAGCGAGGTCTCGCTCTCCTGGCTGCCCACCTTCAGCCCCCATACCGTGCCAAAGCCGTGCAGGGCGGCGTTGTGCAGGCGGCTGCGGAGCAGGAAGTAGCGCTGCTCGGTGGTGAAATCCTCGGCCCCGAGGAGCTGCCCGTAGCTGTAGCGCAGACGGACGAAGGGATCGCCCGGGGTGGCCGGGTCGAGGTCGTCGAGGGGGGCGAAGACGTTGGCGGCGGTGGGGGTGCTCATGGCGATGCCTCCCATGGGTTCATGGGTTTGAAGTACGGGTAGCGGCCGTCGGATTCGGCGTGGCGGCCACGGTGGAGGGTGGTGAAAGTGGATAGCACGGCGCTGCCGAGCACCGCCGGCTGGGCGCGGTCCACCGGCCCCAGGTGCGAGATGCCGACGAGGCTGGCGCTGCCGACCCGGAAGCCGGCGTCCAGCCAGCACAGGCGGTGAAGGGTGTGGGCGGGCTTGTTGCGTTCGATGGCCAGGTCAAGGACGGCGGCCAGGGTGTCGCAGCGGGCCCGGGGCACGATCACCGTGAAGCGGTGGGCGTGGCGGCGGTAGAAGGCGATGAGGGCGTCGTCGGGCAGCGGGTCGTCCGGGTCGCGGGCCGGGCAGGGCTGGTTTTCCAGCGCGCGGCGCAGCGTCAGCGCGGCGTGGGCGCCGGCGAGCTCCTGCTCCCAGTCTTCGAGGCTACCGGCGGCGAGGGTGCTTTCGCTGCCGCCCAGCTCAAGCGCCGGGCCGACCAGTGCGGTGCCCACGAAGGCAGCGGTGGGCCGACGCAGGCGGAAACCTTCGATGATCTGCACCGGCGCCTCGGCGAGGATGGACAGCAGCTTGCCGAGCCCCGGCAACGTGCCGCGCGCCCGATACAGTTCGGCGATGTTCAGCAGCAGCTCGCGGCGCACCCCTTCGCGCACCCGGGCGTCGAAGCCGAGGGCGAGGAAATCCCCCAGCCAGGGCAGCGCCTCGGCGGGCACGAGGTTCGGGTCGAGGAGCTGGGGCAGCACGTCGATGCGCTGGTCCATCTCGGTCATCCAGCCCTCGAAGAGCGCCAGGGCGCGCTCGGTGGCATCTGCGCCGGCGGGGTCGGAGCGCCAGTAGGCGGGCAGGTAATCGAGCAGCGATGGGCGCGGGAAGGTGGCGCGCAGGGCGAACAGGCTGGGCCCCTGGCGCCGGCTGCCCGACAAGCGCACGCGCAACCACAGGTAGCGGCCGGCGGGCGGGGTGAGCAGGTATTCAAGCGTGACCATGCCGGCGGGCGGTGGGGCGGAAGGCTGGCGGACGGCGGCCAGCGGGTCGTCCGACGGGCGCTCGCCGACGCTGCCGGCGAGCGCCACATCCGCCCGGGCGGTGCGGCGGTCGGCCACGCCGAGGGCGACCCAGCCTTCGGTTTCGTCAGCGATGCGCGAGCCCAGCGGCGGCCACGGGTCGTCGATGGCCGCCGGGCGCACGTCGCCGGCCCGGTCGGCGGGCAGGCGGGCGGCGCGGCGGATCTCGAAGGGCGGCAGGTCGTCGGCGGTCTTGGCCTCGATGCTCACCGCGCAGTCGGCGGGCAGGCACAGGTCGAGGAACAGCCGGTGCCAGCGGCAGCCGAAAATGCCGGAATCCAGTGCCCAGGTTTCGACCACGCCGCTGCCATCGAGCTCGGCTTCGCGGGCGTAGAGGGCGCGGGCGCCGGCGGCGGTGCTGGCCATCACCCGGGTGCCGTCGCAGTCCCGCTCGAGCCACAGGGCGCGGCCGTCGAAGCTGCGCACCGCAAAGCCCCGCTCGGCCTCGACGCTGTCTGCGGCCAGGGTGTATTCGCGGAAGAGGTAAGGCAGCGGATCGCCGGGGCGGTGGGAGACTTCGCCCACCAGCAGGCGGTTTGCGGCGGTGAGGATGAGCTGCAGCGGCGCGGTGGCCATGGGCAGGGTGTGGAGCACCGCCCCGGTGGGGCCGACGCGCAGCAGTTGCCAGCGCTCGGGGCCGCCTTCGACGAGGGCGATGGCCTCGGGCCAGGCGGGATCGGCGGTGATGGCGACGATGCGCCGGTCGGCAAGATCTGGCGGCGCGTAGCCCCGCCAGCTGCCGCCCCAGGGCTGCACCACCAGCCGCGGGCTGGCAAGATCGCTCACCACCAGGCCGAAGGCGCTGCAGGCAAAGCCGTTGGGCTTGATGTCGTGGGGGATGGGCACCACCGCCTGCACGCGGAAATCCGGCGCCAGTAACAGCAGGCGACGGCCGATGCGGTCGAGCAGCCAGCAGCGGCCAAGGGGGTCGAGGGCGATGGCGTCCGGCGCGGAGGGCACGGGCGGCGGTGCGACGGGGGTGAAATCCAGCCCCGGCGCTGGCGTGGCTGCGGGCGCTGGCCGGGGCATCGGCATGGGCAGCCAGCCGGCGGGCGTGCGGATGGACAGCGGTTTGCCGGGCTCGGCCAGCACCACGTGGGCGTCGGTGCATTGGTCCGGCGGGCAGGCCAGCACCACCGCGCTGCCCAGGCGGGCGAGCCAGGCGGCGTAGTCGGCCGGGCTTGGGGGCGTGCTGCCGTCAATGGTGGCACCCTTGGGGGCGAGCACCACCGCGGCGGGCGTGCCTTCGATGCGCGTGCCGGCGTGGTCGCAGCGTTCCCACATGGGGCGGCCGGTGAGGTGGGCGAAGCGCGGGCCGGTCATGGCAGCGTCTCCGATGCCGGGCACCGGGCGGCGAAGGGCGCGGTGCGGCGGGGGTTCATCAGCATTCCTCCTTGCCCACGGGCACCGGCATGGTGGTGACGGGCGTGGGGTCGGCCTCGGTGTCGAGTGGCGGCAGGGCTTCGGCGGTGGCGTCGGCGCCGATGGCAACCTTCACCTCCAGCAGCACCGGCAGCTGCCAAGGCAGCAGGGTGACGGTTTCTTCGACGGCGGTGCGCACGCCGGTGCGGCTGATCTCCTCACCCACCACCAGCACCTCGTTCACCAGCCGCACGCCTTGCACGCGCAGGGTGGCGGCTTCGATGTCCCGGTCGCGCACGTCGCGGCCGAAGGGCCAGCCCTTGCCGTCCGGCCCGTAGGGCGGCAGGGGCGCGAGGTGCTGGCGCAGGGCGAGTTCGATGTGGCGGCGCAGGGTTTCCTCGCCGGCGCCGGCATCGGGCTCGACGGCCACCGAGCACGACAGACGCACGTACTGCGGCGGGGTGACGTAGAGCTCGGTGGTGACGAGGCGGCGCGGCTCGAGCCAGGCGCACACGCGGCGCAGCATTTCTTTGTCCGGCGTGGGCTGGTCGGGCTGCATGGGGTCGTAGGCGGGCAGCACGATCAGGGTGACCACGCCGGGCACGCCGTCCACCCGCTCGTGGGGCTTGTGGCGGGGCAGCACATGGGCGCGGCCCACCTGCACGGCGGGGGTTTCGAGGGCCAGGGCGGCGAAGTCGTCGGTGGCCACGGCGCGGTCGTTGTGGCGCAGGACTTCGGGGATGCGGGCGCTGGCTTCGGGCAGGGTCTCGGCGTCGGCGCCGAACTCGGCGGGCAGCGGGTTGGCGGCCTTGAGGGCGAGGGCGGCCGGCGGTGCGGCGCGGAACACCCGGTTGATGCGCTCGGCGCCCACGTTGCCGCGAACGCCGCCGCCGTACTTGTAGGTGAGGCAGCGGATCGCCTCGCCGGGCAGGGGGATGCGGCCGTGGATGCCGTCGCCGAAGGTGATGCTGCCGTCGGAAGGGTCGAGCGTGTAGAAGGGGTCGTCCGGGCCGGCGAGGGCGAGGTTGTCCACGACCTGCCAGTTCTCCCAGCCCAGGGGGCCGGCCACCTGCACCTGCTGGCTGCCCGGGATGACCGGGGTGCGCGACAGGGTGTGGCGCTGGCCGGTGCGGCCGTCGCCATAGCCCAGCAGCTCGGCCGCGGCGGTGACGGCCTGCTCGGTGCGCACCACGTTGGCGTCGATCCAGCGCAGGCGGATGGGCGGGTGGGTGGCATCGGCGCGGCTGACGCGGATCCAGCCGAGCACGCGCTGGGCGAGCTTGTCGTTGTCGATGCGCGGGGGGAGCTCGCCGATGCCCAGCAGATCGGGGTCGGCCGGGGTGAAGCTGGCGGCGGTCCAGTCGCCGAAGGGCTCAGCGCCGGCTTTGGCGTCGGGCAGGCGCAGGCGGATCGTGCCGCGACGGCCCAGGTTGTCGGTGGTGTCGGCCACCACGGCGAGGCGTTGGTAGCGCACCCGGTCCACCTGGGCGCTGGCGCCGGTGAAGCCGCCGGTGGAGATCTCCCAGCGCAGGGGCCAGCGTTCGGGGTCGGTGCCGGCGTCGGGGCAGCGGTGGTGGTCGGTGCTGCCGCACAGGGCGTCGTCGGTGCGGGCGCCCAGGTTGAGCACCTGCCCGGAGAGCCCGCGGCGCAGATTGGTGCGGGCAGCGGCGGCATCATTGCTCACGGCCTTGAGGGCGTCGGCCCAGGTGGCTTCGGGGGCGGCGAGGCACAGCCAGATGCGTCCGTCGAGGCTGGCGCCGGACGAGACGGGCGCCGGCAGCCGGCCGCCCTTGGGCGCTTCGAGGGGGAAGGGCCGGTACTGGGCGAGGGACGGCGCGCTGCCCAGGTGGTCGACGAGCAGGGTGCTGACGTTCTCGATGCCACCGGCGAGGATCGGGCCGGAATACGGCTGCTTGATCCAGGCGGAAAGCTCCAGGGGCAGCACGGTGATTTCGTCCAGGGCCTGGAAGTGAATGTCGCCGGCGGTGAATTCGAGGGTCGGGCTGCCGACGGCGAAATCCACCGGCACGGGGGCCGGACTCCTGCGGGCTTCGAGCCTCACCATCGCCTGGGCGGCGTGGGCGGGCTTGGGCGGAATCGCCAGCAGGCGCAGGAATTCCAGCCGCGCCGCTTCGGGCACCCGGTTGAGCCGGTAGAGCACGTTGTCGCCGAGGGCGGCGAAGAGCTCGATGAGCGCGATGCCGGGATCGGAGGCGTTGTGGTCGGTCCATTCCGGCGCGTGGGTGGGGATGCGGCGGACCAGTTCGGCGCGCAGATCGTCGAAGGCGCGGTCGTCCAGGCGGGGAGGAAGGATGGCCATTTCAGCACCTCCCTGGAGTGGAGAGGCGGCGAGGTGCGCCGCTGAGCGCACAAAGGCCGCGAGTGTTGGGCTGTTTCATGTCAGTTCTCCATTGCGCGGCGCGCCACCCTCGGTGCATGAAACGGGCCACGGGCCGGCCGCGCTCGGCCGCTCCGGAGCGGCCGGCCCGCCCCCCAGTGGGGGGAGGCGCCGCAGGCGCGTCGGGGGGCGTTGTTTCATCTCAGCTACCCCCGTTCAGGTAGAAGGGGAAGACGAGGTTCTGCACGCCGGGTTCGCCGAGGATCTCGTAGCGGATGGCGATGGAGAGCACGGTGGCTTCCCGCGGGTCGGTGTTGACCGCGACGGATTCGACGCGGATGCGCGCTTCATCCCGGGCAAGGGCGTCGGTGACGGCGGCGCGGATCTGGGTGCGCAGTTCGAGGCTGTTGGGCGCAAAGAGGTATCGCCGCAGTCCGACGCCGAAGTTGGGGCGGGCGATGCGCTCGCCGGGTTCGGTGAGGAGGATGGTGCGGATGGACTGCTCCACCGCGCCGGCGCCGGAGATCCAGCCGAAGCCGTCGCCGGTGACGAGCGGGAAACGAAGGCCGGTGCCGAGCTTGTCGATGCTCATGGTCCCCTCTTGGGAAATGGCAGGCAGAACTTGAGGAACAGCATCCAGCTGAACGAGGGCAGCGCGATGAGGATGGTGAAGATGATCTTGAAGAGGATCAGCGCGCAGATCGTCAGGATGGGGATGCCGAAGTTGCAGATCATGCCGATGCCGAAATCGCGGCGGGTGTCGGCCATGTCGGCGCCGGTGACGACCCCGGAGCCCGGCGGCGAGGCCATGCCGGCGAAGGGCTTGGCCCGGGCCCGGGCGATGCGCGGGATGTCGCGCAGCAGCTTGGGGATGTCGGGCATCTGGATGCTGGCCGGGCGGGCGCCGAGGAGGTCGGTGGGGTCGGCGATGGAGAAGGGCTCGCTGCGTTGCGTCCACACGATGCGTTCGGGCTCGCAGGGGGTGCGTCCGGCGACGCGCACCCAGCACCAGGCGGCGTAGAGGTGCTCGGCGTCGAAGCGCAGCCGCGGCTGGGCGTCGCCGGTGCGGGCTTCGGGCAGGGCGGCGCGTTCGGGGTCGGCGGTGTAGCGGGCGCCGGCGGCAGTGCGGAAGGCGTTGAGCACCCCGCTGTCGATGCGGATGCCCGGCAGCACCAGCAGGCCGCACAGGGGCTGTTCGGTAAAGCTGAGGCGGGCGGCGCCGATACCGAGGCCGGGCTTGAGGCCGCCGAGGGCGGTGTCGAGGGTGGTCTCGATGTCGGCCGCGCGGGCCTTGAGCTGATCCAGCGCACCGTTGCCGGCGGTGGCGAGGCCGTCGTCGAAGCGGCCGTAGATTTTGGCGATGGCCTGGCCGTAGCCGTGCACGTCGCGGATCCACTGGGCCGGCAGCGTCACCGGCGGCCACGGCGGGGTGGCGGTTACGTCGCCCCGGGCGGCTTCCATCGCCAGCACGGCTTCGATCTGCTCGGCCAGCGCCGGCAGGCCCAGCGCGCGTTTGCCGTCGGCGGCGAAGGCTTTGAGCTCGGTGGCCTTGCGGTCGCCGTAGAGGGTCTGGTTGATGCTGGCGGCGATGGCGAGCCGGCAGCCGCGCAGGCGCAGCAGGGCCATTACCGCCACCAGGCCCAGGTGGCCGGGGTTGAAGAGGCTGGAGCTGCCTTGGGCGGGCGGCGGCAGGGCGGTGCCGGCTAGCCAGGCGTCCATCAGCTGGTGCAGGCGCAGGCGCAGCAGGGTGTCCCAGGCGCCGGCGGGGCCGCTGGCGGCGAGCCACTGGGCGGTCTGGTTGCCGGCGGCGGGGTTGTTGTCGGGCAGGCTGTCGAAGAGGCCAGGCTCGGTGGCGGCGTTGGCGGCGTGGCTGTCGGCCCACAGGGTGTCGGCACCCTTCACGTTGCCGTTGATGTCGGCGTCGTCGGTGGCGGCGGCGGTGACCGTCTGCCACAGGCGGGAGAGAGCCTGGGAGAGCGCGAGGTCGATGCTGGTGGCCAGCACGTCGCCCACCTGTCCCAATCCGGGCGGGGCGCTGGCAGCGAGCCCGGTGGTGAAGGTCTCGGCGTCTGCGGTGGCGCTGACGCCGGGGCGCGACGGCATCACGGTGGCGTCGAGCAGCTTGCGCAGCTGCGGGCGGGCGGCGTCGCGCAGGTCGGCGGCGCTCTGGAAGAGCGTGGCGAGGCGGTTGCTGCTCTGCTGGGCGAGGGCCGCGGCGATCTCTGCGGCGGTGGTGCCGGTGAGCTGCTCGGCGGGGATCTCCCGCGCGGCGCTGAACACCGGCAGGTAGCCGTAGAGGGTGCAGTGCTCGGCGGCGTGGCCGGCGTCGGGCGGCACCAGCAGGAGAGGCTGGCTGGCGAGGGCGATGGGCGGCAGCGGGTCGGTGGCGCCGAGGCCGAACAAGGTGCGCAGCCGCGCCTCGAGCCCGGCGGGCGGGGTGATGGTGGCCGGGTCGACCGGCGTGCCGGTGTGGAGGGCAGCGGGCAGCAGTGGCAGCCAGGCGCCGTGCTTTTCGTCGACGGCGACCCAGTCTTCCCAGCGCTCCGAGCTTGCATCCGGCACCAGCCGGCGGATCACCGCGCCGCTGCCCTTCACTCGGCTGCGGGCCAGCCGCGGCAGGCCGGCGGCGCCGCAGTGGGTGTCGAAGCTGATGAGGTTGAAGCGCTCGTGGGTGGGCAGGTAGAGCTTGCGCAGCCAGGCCGGGGTGGTGGCCTTCTCGCTGGTTACGAGGCCATGGGGGATGCCGTCACCGTCCATGGCCGGGCCGGTGCTGACTTCGATGTCGGCGGCGTCGGGCGGGCGGCGCACGATGCCGGTGGCGGTGGTCGGGTAGCGGGGCGCGCCGGCGACATCCACCAGCCCGGCGGGCGGCTCGGCCCAGTCGCGCCACGGGAGGAGCTTGGGCGGAGCCGGGCGCTTGCCGGCGGCGATGGCCAGGAAGTCGTCCATGAAGGCATCGCTCTCGAAGGAGAGGATGCGCGGGCGGGCGTCGACGGGCAGCGCGCCGGCCGGCCGCAGGAAGTAGGGCTCGCCTGCAAACAGGTGCTCCCGCGAGGGGTTGCGGTTGGCCGGAACGAGGAGCCGCGCGGCGGGGGCCTTGGCTACCATATGTTCCCCGCGCCCGGCGTGTAGCTGGCCGACACCACGCTGTTGGTGATGACAGTGTCGGCCTTTACCACGCCGGAGAAGCTGGACATGGCGGCGTTGACGGTGACCATCGCGGCGGTGACGTCGAGGCCCGCCGGGGCGTTGATCTTCACCTTGACGTTGGCGGTGATCTCGATGTTGCCGACGGCGTCGATCTTGATGGTGGCGCCGTTGCTGTGGGTGAGGGTGACGGTGCCGCCGGCCGCGTCATCCAGCGTGAAGGTGTGGCCGCCCTTGGTCTTGAGCTCGACCTTCTCGGCGCCGGCGGTGTCGTCGAAGGTGAGCTTGTGGCCGCTGCGGGAGGTGACGGAGCGCACGTTGTTGGCGCTGTCCATCGTCTCGGGCGGGGCGTCCACGCCATTCCAGAGGGCGCCGATCACCACCGGGCGGCGCGGGTCGCCAGCGGTGAAGGCGACCAGCACTTCGTCGTCCACCTCGGGGATGAACCAGGTGCCCCGGTCGCCGCCGGCCATCATCGTGGCGAGGCGGGCCCAGGCCAAGGCGCTGCCGCCGTCGCTCTCTTCGACGAAGGGCAGCTTGACCTGCACCCGGCCCTGGTTGTCCGGATCCTGCACGTCGGTGACGAGGGCCGGGTAGACGCCGTAGAGGCGCGGGCGGTCGCCGGCCGGGGTGGCGCTTGCGCCGGGGATCATGAGGATTCTCCCAGGTTGGGCCGCTGGGCCTCGAACTCGGTGCGAAAGCCCTCCTGCTGGTCGAAGCGATGGGTGACGGCGGTGACCAGATAGGTGCCGGCAAACCACGGGCCGAGATCCACGAGTTCGACCTTCGAGCCCACGTGCAGCTGGGGCGTGCCGCGGGTGACGCCGACCCCGCGCACGAAGCGGCGGGCGCGGCGGCGCAGGGCGGCTTCGGCCAGCGTGCGGGCCTCGGCGCCGGTAGCGGGGGCTTCCAGGTGCAGGTCGTCCGCGGCGTTGGGGAAGACCTGGGTGACGATCTCGGGGCCCAGGCGGCCAGGGCCGGCTTCGGGGCGGATGGCGTCGGCGCCGGCGCTTTCGTGGATGCCTTCCTTGGCGGCCACGTCGTAGCCATGGACGCGCACCTCGCCCCGCTGGTGGGCGAGATCGGCCAGCACGGTGAAGCGGATCAGCTCGTTCTCGCGGGAGAGGCGGATCGGCGGATCGGTGAGGGCGGAGGCTTCGTTGATGTGCGCGGTGCCGTCGCGAAGACTGATGAGCGCGTCGCCGCTGCGGCTGCGCAGGGCGGAGAGTTCGTCTTCGTTCACCTGGAGCAGTTCCACATGGCTGGCGCCGCTGCGGCCGGAATCGGGGCTGAGGCCGGCGTCGGACAGGATGCGCGAGGCGATGTCGCCGTCGCTCTGGTTTTCGGAGAGCCGGGTGCGGCGGCGGTAGCGCAGGCCGGCCAGCGCGTCCTCGGCCAGCAGGGTGAGCTCGGGCGGGCGCAGCTCGGGAAAGGCCGCACCCATGCCGGTGATGAGGCCGTCGAACACGGTTTGCGCCTGCCCGCCGGTAGTGAAGGCGATGGCGAGCCGCTTGCCGAAGTCGATGTCGGCGGTGTGGAAGTGCACGTAATCCACCGGATCGCCGGATTCGCGGCTGCCCCAGTTGAGGAACACGGCCTCCAGCGAGGCTACGCCAGCGGCGTCGGCGCGGGCTTCGAGGCGGATCAGGTCGGTCTCGAGGCGCTCGGCGCGTCGGCCATCCACCTTGATCTGCGGGCGGGCGCTGGCGAGGAGGGGCGCGTCGCTCATGGACAGTCGCTCCGGTGACGTAGCTGGCGTTCGAGCTCTTCGGCCACCAGGGCGCGGACGAGGGCGCGGAGCTCTTCGATGCGCACTTCGAAGGCGGCGTCTTCGGCCGGTGCGCCGCCGCCGCTGCCCCGCTCGGTGCCTTCGCCGGGCAGGGTTTCGATGGTGGTGGAGAGTTCGCCGATGGTGACGGTCATGGTCAGCATCCCGAGCCGCGGCGGCAACCGCAGCCGCCGCTACAGTTGCAGCCACAGCTGCAGGTGGAATGGTTGGAGGCCGAGGTGGTGACAGCGGCCGCCGCGGTGGCGGGCAGGCTTTCCCAGCGGGGGCGGCGTTCGCCTGCGGCGAGCTCGACGGGCGTGCTCCGGGCGGCGAACAGCGGGTTGCCGGCGGGCGGGCTGCGCCGCAGGGCCAGGGGCGGGCTGCCGCGCACGGGCAGCGGTGCCTTTTCGGTTGAGGCGATGGCGCCGGAGGCCGATCCGCCGCCGGTGGGTTTGGGCAGGGTGGCCACGGCGCCCGCGGCGCGCTGGTCGCTCACCACGGCGGCGAGCCCGGCGGCCTTGCTGCCCGGGGCCGGGCCGTCCGGCGCCCACGGGTTGGGGGTGACGCCGGCGGCGGCGAGGCCGGGCGAGGGCTTGGGGATGGTCAGCCCGCTCTTGCCCAGGTCGCCGGTGGTGCCGAGCGCGGCGGGGCCGAACACGTCGATGGCGGCGGAGGCGTCGAGCTTGATGCCGGCGCCCACCGACATGCCGATGTCGGCCGAGGCGCCCAGGCTGGCCGACAGCCCGACCTGGGCAGACAGGCTCAGATCCAGATTCACGTCGAGGCTGGCGGACAGCTCGAAGCCGGCGGAGAGATCGAAGCCCAGCCCGCCGTTGGCGCCGTCGCCCAGCAGGCTGTCGGCGCCGGCAGCGGCGGCCTGGCTGCGGGCGTCGCTCGCCTGCTCCACGGCCTGGCGGCGCTGGGCGGCGTCGCTGGCGTTCACCTCGTAGCGGAACTCCTGCTCGGTGAGGGTGAGCTGGACCTTGGAGCGCAGCGGCACGCCGCTGGGGCTGAAGTAATCGAAGACTTCCTGGTGGGACGAGATGACGCCGTTGAAGAGCAGTGTGCCCCAGCGGAACTGGACCCGCCGCGGGGCCTGCTCGCGCCCGCTGCCGAAGGTCTGCACCAGATCGGCGATGGGCTTGGTGCGCACGCGCACGTCGAGCATCTCTTCGCCGCCGGCATCGTCGTTGGCGTTGTCGTCCCGGGGGCGGGTGGAGTCGAAATAGCACTCGAAGGACAGGGTGGCCTTGGAGGAGCCGACGTTCTGCACCTGCTGGCGGCCGCGGCGGCTGCGGTCGCGCTGCTCGCCGGCGGAGACCTTGAGGGTCAGCGTCTCGGGGTTGAAGTCGAGGGGGATCGCGCGGTTCTCTTCGACGTTGCGACCGCCGGCGTCGAAGGGGACGAGCTTGGCACGGCGGAACTGGGCTGTGCTCATGACTGCTCCCGGCTCAGGCCTTCGTGGACGATGTGGAGCTCTTCGAGGGCGACTTCGCGGGCGTTGCCAGCGTTGAGGTCAACACACTTGACCTTGGTGGCGATGCCGTTTTCGAAGCGCCACACGCCGGCGTCGGCGGCGGTGCTGTTGGCCTGGAGCACCCGGATCGTCCCGGAGATGTAGGGCAGCGGAAAAGTGCCGTCCATGCAGCGCTGGATCCAGGTCCAGAAGGCCGGGTCGAGGGACAGGCCGCGCTTGAGCACCAGCGGCGGGTTGGTGGTCTTGCCGACGAGCTGGCGGGCGCCGCGGTTGTAGCCGCCTTCGCGGAAGCTGACCGGCTCCATGGTGATCTCCAGGCCCTGCACCTCGGAGAAGGCGCCCTTGCGCCCGCCGAGGGCGAGGCCTTCGTCGCCGCCGAGGCCAGAAAGCTCGATCTGCACGGCGAAGTTGAAGTGGGTGAGCATGGCCTGGGCGGGCATCAGAAGACCTCGATGCGGGGATCGTCCGCGCCGCTGCGCACCAGGCGGAAGACGATGAATTCGGCCGGTACGGCGGGGGCGACGCCGACCTGCATGATCGCCCGCCCGGAATCGAGATCGCCCTGGGTGTGGGTGCTGGCGTCGCAGCGGATGAAGTAGCTGTCGGTGTCGGTGCGGCCGGCCAGGGCGCCCGCATTGAACAGGGCCTTGAGGCGCCGGCGGGCGGTGCCGGCCATGGCCGACCACAGCACGGCGTCGTTGGGCTCGAAGGGCGCCCAGGCCAGATCGGCGGCGAGCTGGGCCTTGAGCCAGTCGATCAGGCGGCGCACCGGGATGTGGGTCCAGTCCGGGTCGGTGGAGGTGGTGCGGGCGCCGAGGAGCATCAGCCCGCGCTCGGTGCGGCGGATCTCGTCGATGCGCTCTTCGAACAGGAAGCCGGGTTCGGGCAGGCCGGCGTCGTCGGCGCGGGCGAAGGCGCCCTGCACGTTGCGGTTGGCGGGCGCGGCCCACACGCCGGTGTCGTTTTCCACTTGCGCGGTGATGCCGCAGGCGGCGCCGGAAGGCGGCACGGTGGCGGCGGTGCCGTCGGCATCGACCCGCAGCCACGGGGTGTAGAGGGCCGCGCGGGGGCTGGCCAGGGCGTGGCGCCACTGCACGATGTCGCCAGCGCGCAGGCCCGGTGGCAGGTCGAGCAGGGCGATGCGGGCGCCGAGGGCTTCGCAGTGCTGGACGAGGGCAAGCTGGCTGGCCTGCAGCGCGCTGGCATCAAAACCGAGCAGCGGGTAGTCGAGGACGTTGGCGGTGGTGTCGGCCTTGCCGCGGCTGCACTGGGCGCCAAAGCACAGCTCGTCGGGCAGGGCCGGCGGCACGCTCACGGCCTCGGGCGGCGTGGGGTGGAGCAGATCCGGCAAGGTGACGAGCGCGACCGGCTCGAAGGGGTGGGTCTGATCCCACACGGCGAGGGTGTCGAGGGCCGGTGGCCGGGCGTTGAAGGCGACGAAGCGGTGGTCGGAATCCTCGATGAGGTCGGCCAGCGCCATCGAGGTGGCTTCAAAGAAATGATGGCGCCCGGTGCTGGCGGTGGCGTCGCGGCCGTGGCGGGAGGCGGGCATCTCGGCAGCGGAGAGCAGGATGCCGGTGGGCGCGGCGAGCAAGGCCTTGGTGGGCAGCAGCCAGGCGTCGGTGAGCAGCGCGCTGGGGCGCAGGTAGTCGGAACCCCAGGGCTCGTCGGCGCTGCCCCACAGGCGGTCGGGCTCGGCGGCCGGGTCTTCGGGGTTGGGCGTGTCGGTGCGGGGCGGCAGCAGGGCTTCGCTGGCGGCCCGGCGGCCCAGCAGGCGCGGCAGGAAACGCGGGTGGCTGGGGTGGAGGGCGGCGTCGTCCCAGGTCTCGACGTGTTTGCCGTCGAGGAAGACGTCCAGCCGCAGGGTGAGCTCGACAGCGGCGGTGAGCAGTTCGGCGTCGAGGAAGGGCGCGGTGGGGGGCGGCACCAGAATGGGCTGGCGGGCGGCGTCGAGGGCAACCCGGAAGAAGCGGCTGCGCGGCGCAGCGCCGGGGCTGGTGGGGCGGCCGGTGAGGCGCAGGGTGGCGCCCACGGCGGGGCGGTCGGGCGGGATGCGGATGGCGTGGGTGACGGGGTCGAAACCCAGCGCGACCGGGCGCTGGATGAGCTGGGCACGCACCTGCAGCCGGTTGCCCCAGCTGCCCGGGTTGCGAGCGGCGATGCGCACCTGGCGCCGGGAACTGCCGCGCACCGCCTTGAAGCCGGGCACCAGCAGGCGGGTGGTGCGGATGTTCACATGATCGACGCAGCGCACGACCACGCAGCGCCGGCCGCCGTTGGCGAAGAACAGGCGCACCGCCAAGGGGAGCTGCAGCCCGGGCAGGGCACGGCCGAAGATCGCCTCGAACTGGCGGGCGTCGTCGATGACGACCGGGGTGTTCACCGGCCCCCGTTCGGCGAGCCCGATCAGCGCGGCGACATCCAGACGCACCCGCGGGCGGGTGGCCACGGCGGGTCGTTCCTCGTAGATGCCGGGCGGCAGCCCGGGACGCCACAGGCTGCCCAGCAGCGCGACGGTCACTTTACGGCCCTCCGGTCACTACGTGACCACCTCCCCACGGGAGGGTGAGCGCCCCCTTCGGGCGGCCGGGCGGTGGCTCTCATGGAATGAACCTCAGTTCAGCGCGGGTTGGCCGTGGGCTTATTCGAATTCCAGGTCTTCGCAGACCAGGGTGAGCTCTTCCATCGCCACGTCGGAGGCGCCCTTGGCGGCCAGGGTCGGGCCAGTCCATTTCGATGGGCGGGCGTTGATGAGCTTCCACTGGGCGACGGTGCTGCCCCGGTCTTCGCTCATCAGCTCGATGACGACGGTGGCGCGGGCGTCCATGTTGCCGCGGCGAACCTGATTGACCCAGTTCCACAGATCGAGCGAGGCGATCATGCCGCGCTTGAGGGTCACGTCGCCCGCCTTGTACATCAGCGGAACCTTGCGCGGCCGGTTGAAGGCGTCGGTGCCTTCGCGGTAGTCGGCGTGGGTGATCTCGGTGGACAGCCCCGAGACATCGGAGAAGCCGCCGCGAAACTCGCCGCCGCTCGCCGGGTTGATGGTGACCTTGAAGTTGAACGGGCCGTAGGGGTCTTCACGCAGGGTGGCCATTGCCGGTCTCCTTTGAAGCTTCGGTTATCGGTGCTCAGACGATGGACGCGTCGGCGGTCCATTGGCCGATGCGGAAGATCACGAACTCGGCCGGCTTGGTGGGCGCGACGCCGATCAGGCAGACCAGGCGGCCGTTGTCGAGATCCGACTGGCTCATGGTGCTGCGGTCGCAGCGCACGAAGTAGGCGTCGTCGGGCTTGGCGCCGAGCAGGGCGCCGCTACGCCACACGTCGTACAGGAAGCCTTCGATGGTGAGGCGGATCTTCAGCCACAACTCTTCGTTGTTCGGCTCGAACACCGCCCACTGGGTGGAGCGGTCGATGGAGTGTTCGAGGTAGATGAACAGCCGGCGGACGTTGATGTAGGTCCATTCCGGATCGGAGCTGATGGTGCGGGCGCCCCACACCCGGTAGCCGCGGCCTTCGAAGAAGCGCAGGCAGTTGATGCCTTCGGGGTTGAGCACGTCCTGCTCGCCCTTGTTTACGTTGCGCGAGAAGCGCAGCACGCCGCGCACGGTTTCGTTGGCCGGGGCCTTGTGCACGCCGCGCTCGATGTCGCTGCGGGCGTATACGCCGGCCATCGCGCCTTCGGGCGAGTAGAGCACGGTTTCGCGGGCGCTGCCGGGGGTGCTGGCGACGAGCCAGGGGTAGTACATGGCGGCGTATTTGGAGTCGTGCTGGCCGCGCACCTGGCGGATGGTGGCCTGATCGGCGTCCTGCGGGCCGGCGAGGATGGCGAAGCGGTAGCGCAGGTTTTCGCAGTGGCTGACGAGCGCGTCGCGAACGGCCTGATCGATGGGCGAGGCGAGGGCCGCGGAGCCCGGCGCGGCGACGATGGCGATGTCCTCGATCTCGGCCAGCGCGGCGAGGCCGGTGGCGTCGTGGCCGCTGCCGCCGCCGGTGAAGGCGGCCGCATCCGGGGAGATGCCATCGCTGCCGCCGGAGAGGGTGATCGGCGAGGCGGCGACGAGGCCGGTGAGCAGGTCGCGGGCGAAGGTGGTGCGCTGGGCGGCGACGCTGGGCAGGTCGACCATGGCATCGAAGTAGATGCGCTGGCTGCGGTCGGCGGGCGGTTCGATGCCGGCGTCCGGGTCTTCGTGGCGCAGCACGCGGCCGACGAACTGGTCGGAATCCGGGTGGGGCGACAGGCGCTGGATCTGCTCGCTGCGGCTGCCGGTGGAGCCATCCAGATTGGGGCCGACGCTGATGTCGAGGGTGATCTTCTGCACTGCGGCGAGGGCCGCGCCGTTGAGGTCAAGCGTGCCGCCGGCGTTGGTGAGGAGCGGGCTGCCCGCTGCGTCGAAGCTGACGCTGTAGATGTTGGCGCCCGTGACGGCGTTGGGGCCGGCGGCGGTGACGGCGCTCTCCTTCAGCGCGCCGGCCTCGACCACGTCGCCCAGGCGCAGGCCCATCACACGGCGGCTGCCGGCGGTGCCGGTGAGCAGGTTGCCGCTGCGGGTGGCGGCGATCTTGACCACCACGTTGCCGGCCCGGCCGGGGAAGCGGGCGCGCAGGAAACGGTCGGTGCCGAGCACCGAGATCGCGCTGCTGACCGATCGGCTGGCGGCCACCGAGCCGCCGCCGGTGGGCACGAAGATGCGCGACACGTACACCCGCTTGCCGCCGTTCTCGAAGAACAGCCGCACCGCGTGGGCGAGCTGGTTGGTGGTGGGCACGCCACCCAGCAGCAGGTCATTGCCATCGCCGAAGTGGCGCTGGAATTCCTCGAAGCCGGTGACGAGGGTGGGCAGGCCAGCGGTGGGGCCGAAGCGGGCCTGGCCGACGAAGCCGGCGGTGGAGGTCGCCACGCCCTCGATGGACTTGGCGCGGAAGCTGGTTTCTTCGACGTAAACTCCCGGGGCTAGGTATTCAGGCATTTCGAGCCTCCATCTTGGCTAGGGTAACAACTCGATATCCAGCCGGACCCGTGCGCCGACCGAAACCGAAGCGGGCGGATTCTGGCCGCCAACCTGCGGGTGCAGGGTGCCGCCAGCGTCACGCAGTTGGAAGTCGCGCGGCAGGAACAGCGCATTGCGCCCGGCCGCGGTGAGTCCGAAGATATTGGCCGGTTGTCCGGCGAGAAAACCTTTGGTTGCGAGCGCCGTGGCCAGGGCCGGGCGCGGGGCAAACACCGTGAGGGCGCGGTCGAAGGCGCGCAGCGGCGGGGTCACGCTGCGGTCGATGACCTCGAAGGGCAGCACCAGCAGGTAGCTGCCGTCGGGGCCGCTGAGGGCGGTCACGCTGTCGGCGGCGCCGCCCTGCACGGTGGCGAGGGTGAGCAGCGCGCCGGGCACCGGCCGGCCGGCGTCACGCAGCACGCCCCACAGGGCGCTGGTGCCGGGGGGCAGGGCCATGGTCAGGCCGGGGCGCAGGGCAACTTCGGGGTAGGCCGGGGAGGGCACGGCGGGGGGCACTTCGCCGGCTTCGAGGGCGGCCTTGAGATCAGCCCGGTCGGGCACAGTGGCGGTGATGGCCTGGGGCTGGTAGCGGCCGGTGGGGTCGTCGATCTCGATGCGGGCTTCGCCGGCCGGGATGTCGAGGAAACCATAGAGGCCGGTGGATTGGTGCCACAGGGGCTGTTCGGGCTGGCCGGCGACGCGCACCCGCAGGCCCGGGATGGGGGTGAGGCCGGGGTCGGTGCCGTCGGTGAGGTGGCGCCTCACCTTGACCGCCAGCACACCGACCGCGGCGATGCGGTCTGGCGAGTGGCGGGCGGCCCAGCCGAGGGGCGTGTCGGTGGCGGCGAGCATCACGGCACCTGGGGTGTGAACACCAGCGTGCGCGAATCGGCGATGGCCGGATCGGGCCGCTCGCGGGCGGCTAGCCGGGCGGTGCGCACGACGTAGGGCACCGACAGCTGGTAGGGCGGCTCGAGGCTGTCCCACAGGCGCAGCATGTCTTCGGTGGAGAGGTGGTTGATGGCCACCCGCAGGCTGTCTTCGGGCTCCCACGGATAGGCCGGGTCGAGGAGCGGGCCGGTGATGAGCGCGTGGCGGTCGAGGATGTCCATGCAGCGCGCAAGCATCACCTGCTCGCCTTCGGCGTTGCGCTGGCCCCACACGGTGAGCAGGTAGTGCAGTTCGAGCCCGAGGGCCTGGCGGCGGGGCGCGTTGGGGGCGAGGCGGGGGAGATCGACGTTGCGCCGGGATTCATCCACCTCGACGCGGTAGAGGAAGAGCGCAACCTTGTTGGTGATGGTGCCGGTGAAATTGCGGGTGGAGAACAGCTGGACATCGTAGCCGTCGAGCCCACCAGAGGCCACGAGCTGATCTTCGATCAGGCGTCGGAGGGTGGCGCTTGTTCCGGCTATAAACATTTCATCGCCTTCCCTGATTGGGCCATTGATGCAAAGTTGGGGGTTTGCCTTGCGTGCTGCCGATCACCGCGTTTACGTATGCAATCTACACCATTCGGATGAAACGTAAACCCTCGGCGACGAGATGAAACAGCTTGGTAACATGTCGCGCCCCTGCCGTCGGAGAGGCGCGTGCGGAACACGGCCCGGCAAGGCGCAAACCAATGCCATCATGTCAGGATGATGGTGGAAAACACTTGTATCGAGTGCCTCTGCCAGTGCAGTCAAGCACATGCAATTTGGCAAATCAAGGCGTGCTCTGGCAGACCGACGAACGGTATCCGACAGTTTGCGGGCGGTAGCGGTCAGTCAGGGCGACGGAGGTTCTTCTCAGCCCACAGGGCGCGGGCGAAGGCCTTCCAGGCGTCGCCGCCGTGGCTCTCGAAGCCGGCGGCGGATGCGCTCTCCTGCATCGTGCGCAGCATCAGCCCGGCGAGGCCGAAGAGCTCCAGCTTGGCGAGGCGGGCGTAGTCGAGGTGGTTGGCGTCGAGCTCCTTGTCCTTCTCGGCGGCGCCGGCAAAATCCAGCGCCTCCCGGGCGAGGGCGCGCACTGCGTCTTCGTTGGTCCAGTCGATGCCCAGGGCGACGCCCTTGCGTTCGATCTCGAGTTCGATGTCGTGGGTGTCCTGGGCGTAGTTTTCAAAGCCGGCCATGGTGTGCTCCTGTTTTCGATCTCCCGAATGTGACACGGCGCCGTAGCGCCGTGTTCGGGTTTTTGGTGTGCCGATGTTTCAGGCCAGGGTGCCGTCCCGGTAGTCGGCCAGGGCCTGTTCGATCTCTTCGCGGGTATTCATCACGAAGGGGCCGTACTGCACCACCGGCTCGCCCAGGGGCCGGGCAGCCAGCAGCAGGAAGCTCGCGCCCTCGTTGCCGGCCGTCACCGCGATGCGCTCGCCCGCCGACAGCACGCCGGCTTGGCGGGCGGGCAGCGTGCGGCCTTCGTCGCCCACCTGCAGGCTGCCGGCGTAGGGGTAGAGGAAGGCGGTGTGGCCGGTTTCGACCGACTGCGCAAAGGCCGCGCCGGCTTCAAGGCGCACGTCGAGGAACAGCGGCGCGGTCGAGAGCCCCTGGATCGGGCCCGGCACCGGCGCGTGGCCCACGCCATCGAGGGTGCCGGCGACGACCTTGACGCTGCCGCCCGGGATCGTCACCTCGGGGATCTCCTCGGGCTGGATGTCCCGGTAGCCGGCGGGCTTCATCTTCTCGGCGGCGGGCAGGTTGATCCAGAACTGGAAGCCGTGGAGGCGCCCGCTCTTCTGGAGCGGCATCTCCGAGTGGATGATGCCGCGCCCGGCGGTCATCCACTGGGCGCCGCCGCCACGCAGGTGGCCGGTGTGGCCCAGGTGGTCACGGTGCTCGAAATCCCCGGCGAGCATGTAGGTGACGGTCTCGAAGCCCCGGTGCGGGTGGGGCGGAAAGCCGGCGATGTAGTCGTCCGGGTTGTCCGACGCGAACTCGTCGAGCATCAGGAAGGGGTCGAGGCGCTGGCTGTGGCCGAGGCTGCGCCGCAGCTTGACGCCGGCGCCGTCGGACACCGGGAGGGAGGGGATGAGGGCGGTCAGGCTGCGGGTGGTCATGGCTGTCTCCGGTATTCAGGCGGCCAGTTCGGCGACCTGGGCGTGGGCGGCGGCGAGGGCGGCGGACTTGCTTTCCTCACCCATGTTGAGGCCTTCGGCGTACACAAATTCCACGTCGGTGATCCCGATGAAGGCGAGGAAGTCGCGGACGTAGGTGGTCTGGCTGTCCTTCGGGGTGCCGACGTACTTGCCACCGCGGGCGGCGAGCACGGTCGCCTTCTTGCCGGTGAGCAGGCCTTCGGCGCCGTTCGCGGTGTAGCGGAAGGTGACGCCGGCGCGGGCGATGTGGTCGAAATAGGCTTTGAGCGTGGAAGGCACGCCAAAGTTGTACATGGGCAGCCCGATCACGATCTGGTCGGCCCGGCGGAGTTCGTCGATCAGCGCGTCGGAGAAGGCAACGACGGCCTGCTGTGCTTCGCTGCGCGCTTCGGGCTTGGCCAGGAAGGACAGGAAGCGCTCGGCGTCCAGGTGCGGCACGGGGTTGGCGGCCAGGTCGCGGTCGATCACGGTGGCGCCGGGGTGGGCGGCCACGTAGGCAGCCACGAAGCGGTCGGCGAGCTGGCTGGACTGGCCCTGGTTGGAGAACAGGCTGGCGTTGATCTTGAGCAGGGTGGTCATTTTGAGGGCTCCGGTGGTGTTGGGATGTGTCTATTTAATGATTTACCCGGGAGATAAAAAAGTAGAATATTTCGTTTAAATCTATCTAATAATCTGATCAATGATCGTCACCCCCCATCTCAGCCTCGACCAGTGGCGGGCCCTCATCGCCGTAGTGGAGGCCGGCGGCTACGCCCAGGCGGCCGAGGCGCTGTTCAAGAGCCAGTCGGCCGTCACCTACGCGGTGCAGAAGATCGAAACCGTGCTGGGCGTGAAGGCCTTCGAGATCCACGGCCGCAAGGCGGTGCTCACGCCCACCGGCCACATGCTGTACCGCCGGGCGCTGGCGCTGGTGGCCGAGGCGGGCGATCTGGAGCAGGCGGCGCGCAAGCTGTCGGCGGGCTGGGAGGCGGAGATCGGGCTGGCGGCAGAGGTACTCTTTCCGCCGGATCTGCTGCTGGAGGCCCTGGCGCGCTTTGGCGCCGAGGCGCCGCGGACGCGCATCGAGGTGATCGAATCGGTGCTGGGGGGCACCGTGGAGGCGCTGCTGGGCGGGACGGCCGACGTGGGTGTGACGCCGCACATCCCGCCGGGCTTTCTGGGCACGCCGCTGCTCGACGTGCCGCTGCTGGCGGTGGCGTCTCCGGGCCATCCGCTCCATCAGCTCGGGCGCGAGCTCGGCGAGAAGGACCTGCGCCCGTGGCGGCATCTGCAAGTGCGGGCGAGCGGGTCGGTGCGCGACCGGCGCAGCACCACCGTGGAAGTGGAGCAGCGCTGGACCTTTGGCAGCATGGCCATGTCGATCGCCGCGGCCTGCGCCGGGCACGGTTTTGCGTGGTATCCCGAGGCCCACATCCTGCGCGAGCTGGGGGACGGGCGGCTCAAGCCGCTGCCCCTCGGTGGCGCCGAGCTGCGGCGGGTGACGCTGTACCTGGTGATCGCCGATCCGGATTTTGCCGGCCCGGGCGTGCGGCGGCTGGCGGAGATTCTGGCCGAGGTGGCGACGGGGGCTGCGGCTTAGCGCTTCGGGTTAGGATCGGCACCCCAACTTGCAACGGAGCGCCACCATGAGCGATCGCCAGCCCATCATCCCGAAGGGGATGGAAGCGGTTTACGAAAAAATCCACTACGCGCCGGCAGTGAAGGTCGGCGACACCATCTATGTGTCCGGCCAGATCGGCCGAGACGAGCACATGCAGCTCGTCGAGCCCCGCGAGGCGCAGATCGTCCAGGCCTTCGAGAACCTCAAGAAAGTGCTGGCAGCAGCCGGCGCCGAGATGACCGACATCGTCGATCTCACCACCTTCCATACCGACATGCGCGACCTGCCGCTGTTCATGGAGGTGAAGGACCGCTACCTGACCCGCGACTACCCGGCCTGGACGGCGATCGGCGCGGCCCAGCTGTGCGGCGTGCCGGGCTACATCATCGAGATCAAGGCCGTCGCCGTATTGCGGAGCTGATCCTCGCCAGCAGCGCGCAGCCCAGCCAGTAGATGACGGCGAGGAAGAGCCAGGCTTCCAGGTAGAAGGGCCGCCATTCGCCATCCCCGGCGAGGGCGAGACCCAGCGAGCCGGTGAGCTCGTACAGGCTCACCACGGTGACCAGGGACGTGTCCTTGAACAGGGCGATGGCGCTGTTGGCCAGCGACGGCGCGGCGGCCCGCAGCACCTGGGGCAGCACGATCCAGCGCTGGGTCTGCCACGGCGAGAGGCCCAGCGCGGCGGCGGCGTCCAGCTGGCCGGGGCGGATCGCCTGCAGCCCGCCGCGGATGATCTCCGACAGATACGCGGCGGCGAACAGCACGATGGCAATCAGCACCCGCCACAGCATGTCGAGGGCCACGCCGTCCGGAAAGAACAGCGGCAGCAAAAACGACGCCACGAACAGCGCGGCGATGAGCGGAATCCCCCGCGCGAGTTCCACATAGGCCGTGAGCAGACCGCGCAGCACCGGCAGCTTCGAGCGTCGTCCGTAAGCCACCGCAATGCCTAGCGGCAGCGCGCCGGCCATGCCGCCGGCAGTGAGGAGCAGGGTCAGCGGCAGGCCGCCCCATAGTTCGGTGGGCACCGGGGCGAGGCCTGCAAAACCGCCGCCCAGCAGCGGCACGGCGGCGAATGGCGGCAACGCCAGGGCGAGCAGGGCGGTGCGTCCGCCGATGCGCCCGAAGGCGACCGCCAGCCAGCTGGCGACGATCAGCCCGGCGGCGGCGATGGGCCGCCAGCTTTCGTCGCCGGGGTAGCGACCGAGCAGGATGAAGCGGGCCTTCTCGGCCACCACGCCCCAGCAGGCGCCGGCGTGGTCGAGGGCCGTGCAGGCGGCGGCATCGGGCCTGAACGCGGCGTTCAGCACCGCCCAGCGCAGCAGCGGCGGCAAGGCCACGAGGGCGGCGGCGATAACGAGCAGCGTGAGCGCGGTGCTGAGGGCGTCGCCGAACAGCCGGCGGCGGATCGGAGCCAGCACGGTGCCCATCACGCGACACCGCCCCGCAGCACGCGCCGTTCGAGCCGGTGGCTCACCGCCGCGCCCGCCAGCGACAGCAGCAGGTACACCGCGATCACGATGGAGAGGCATTCGATGGCGCGGCCGGTCTGGTTGAGGCTGGTGCCGGCCACCGAGACGAGATCGGGGTAGCCGATGGCCACCGCCAGGGAGGCGTTCTTGAACAGGTTGAGGAGCTGGCTGGTGACGGGCGGCAGCGCGGCGCGCCAGGCCTGGGGCAGCAGCACGAGGCCGAAGGTCTGGCGCGGCGTCATGCCCATCGCCAGGGCGGCGAGGCGCTGGCCGGGGGGCAGGGCCTCGACCGCGGCGCGCAAGATCTCGGCGATGTAGGCGGCGGTGTAGATCACAAGGCCGATCAGCATCGCCAGGTATTCCGGCGTGAGGCGGGCGCCGCCGTCGATGCCGAAGCCGGCGGGCTCGGGGATCTCGAAGCCGGCCTCGCCCCACCAGGGCAGGGCCAGCCCGGATTTGCTGAGGAACACGCCGGGTGCGAGGCGCAGCGCGGCGTCGGAGGCGGGCAACAGGTCGGTGAGGATGAAATACCACGCCAGCAGCTGGAGCAGCAGCGGGATGTTACGAAAGGCATTCACGAAAGCGCTGGCGAGGCCGCGCACCAGCGGATGCTCGGCGAGCCGCCCGAAGCCCACCAGCACGCCCAGCCCCAGGGCCAGCGCCGCGCCGGGCAGGGCCAGGCGCAGGGTGTTGGCGAGGCCGGCGGCGAAGGCCAGCAGGGTCGAGTCGCCCGCATCCAGCGGGATCGCGGTCTCGCCCAGGGTGAAGCCGGCGGGCTCGAGCAGGAAATCGAAGCCGCTGCGGATGCCGCGCTGGGCGAGGTGCCCGGCGGTGGTCGTGACGAGCAGCGCCAGCAGGCCGGCGACGGCGAGGACGATCAGCGCCTGGGCGGCGATGCGGGAGAGCTGTTTTGCGTGCATTGCGGGTGTCGCGGGCGTTGGCGCCCGCGATGGAATCAGCGCAGCGGCAGGCCGTACATCAGGCCGCCCTTGTTCCACTGGGCGTTGAGGCCGCGGGGCAGCTTGAGGGGCGAGCCGGCGCCCACGTTGCGCTCGAAGAGTTCGCCGTAGTTGCCGCCGGCCTTGACGGCGCGGGCGGCCCATTCCCGGTCGAGGCCGAGGCTCTTGCCCAGGTCTTCGCCCACGCCGAGGAAGCGCTGGACGGCCGGGTCGGGCGAGGTTTTGAGGGCATCCACCTTTGCCTGGGTGATGCCCAGCTCTTCGGCTTCGACGAGCGCCTGGACTACCCATTTGACGATGGCGAACCACTCGTCGTCGCCGCGGCGGACGGCCGGGCCGAGGGGCTCCTTGGAGATGATCTCGGGCAGCACCAGGTAGTCGTCCGGATTGGGCGCTTCCTTGGTGCGGATGAAGGCCAGCGCCGAGGCGTCGGTGGTGTAGGCCTGGCAGCGGCCGCTGAAGAAGGCCTTGATGGACGGCTCGAACTTCTCGAAGACCACCGGCTTGACCTTGATGCCCTGGGCGCGGAACCAGTCGGCGAGGTTGCGTTCGGTGGTGGTGCCGGACTGCACGCAGATCTCGGCATTCTTGAGCTGCTTCGCGCTGGTGACTTTGGATTTCTTCGCCACCAGGAAGCCCTGGCCGTCGTAGTAGGTGACGGCGGTGAAGTGCAGGCCCAGGCCGGCGTCGCGGGTCAGGCTCCAGGTGGTGTTGCGGGAGAGGATGTCCACCTCGCCCGACTGGATGGCGGTGAAGCGCTGCTGGGAGTTGAGGGGCACCCAGCGCACCTTGTTCGGGTCGCCCAGCACCGCCGCGGCGATCGCCCGGCACACGTCCACGTCGAGCCCGCGCCACTGGCCCTGGCTGTCGGCGGCGGAGAAGCCGATCACGCCGGTGCTCACGCCGCAGGCGAGCTGACCCTTGGTCTTGATGGCGTCGAGGGTCTTGCCGGCGTGGGCCGGCGTGACGAAGGTGGCGAGGAGCGCGGCGGTGGCCGCGGCAAGAGTGCGGATTCGGAACATGGCAGGGGACGCGGAGAGGCCGGAGCCCCGTAGCTTACGGGCGCGGGGCCGGCGGTGCCAAGCGGCCCGAGCCGGCGGCGATCAGCGCGGGAAGTACATCTTGGCCTTGTCGAGCTTGTACGACCAGGGCAGGCCGGCGTTCTTCCAGCCATTCACGATGCGCTGGCCGGCCTTCGGGCCGTCCTTGGCGGTGTCGCCCTCGAAGCCATCCACCACGCTGTAAACACGGGTGTAGCCGGCGTTGGCGAGGAGGTCGGCGGCGTGGGCGCTGCGGTCGCCCGAGCGGCAGATCAGGATCACCCGGTCGGTCCTGGTGAGCCCTTTCTGCTTGAGGCGGGTCTCGGCTTCGGTCAGGAAATCGCTGTTGGCCATCAGCTGGTACATGCCCCTGCGGTCGTCCCAGTCGGTCATCAGCTCCTGGTGTTCGACGTAGGGCACGAGGGCGTCGGCATCACTGGGCATGCCCACGTACATGGCTTCGGCGCGGGTGCGGACGTCGAGGAAGAGGGTTCGGGCCGGTTCGCGGGAATAGATGTCGTGGGCTTCGCGGGCGGTGAGGTAGAGCTGGAGCCGGCTACGCTTGATCTCGGGCACACTGGCGGGGTCCACCTGGGCCGTGCCCGGCAGGGGAAGACCGATGACAAGCAGCGCGATCATGGCGCTGGCGGCAAAATGTTTCATACTTCCTCCGTGGATTTCATCCGATCAACCTCCGGAGAGGCAGACCATGAACGCAACGCAATTCCTGATGCTGGCGGCCGGCCTTACGGTGGCCGCGGGCGCCTGGGCCGGCAGTCCGGCCGCGGGCGAAAAGCTGGTGACCGAAAAAAACTGTGCCGCGTGCCACCAGCGCCTGATTGGCGGTGATGGCTCGAAGCTTTACCTGCGCAGCGACCGCAAGGTGAAGAGCCTGTCCCAGCTCCACGCCCAGGTGAGCTTTTGCAGCAGCCAGCTCAAGACCGGCTGGTTTCCCGAGGATGAGGAAGACGTGGTCGCCTGGCTCAATCACCGCTACTACCAGTTCAAGTAGGCCGCCAAAGCGGCGCCTGCTTCAGTGGGCCGCCGCGGCGTCGAGCCCCTGAAGCACCCGCTTCTCCAGATAGCCGCCGTATAACCCCACGCTGTCACCGCCCAGCAGCGCTTCGGCGCGCACCTGTCCACCCTTGTCGAGAAAGAGTACCGTCGGCGCAAACTTGACGCCGTAGCGGCGGGCGATGTCGGCCTGGCGCGCGAGGGTGCCATCGAAATCGGTGATCGGGCGAGGGCTGCTGATGGACACCTCGCGGATGCGCACCCGCTCGCGAAAGCGCGGGTCGTCGGGCAGGGCCGGCAGGTAGGCGTCGCGGATCGCCACGCAGTAGGGGCAGTCGGGCAGGCTGAAGAGGACGACGTAGAGCACGTCGGGCCGGGCGGCAGGGTCGTGGAGCCGTGATCCGAGCGGCCCCTTGGCGGAAGCGGGCGAACCGGCCAGGGCGAGGCTGAAGGCGAGGATCAGGGCGAGCAGGCCGGCGCGCATCGGATTAGCGGGCGAGAGATTCGCGCTCCAGGGTGAGATAGGTGCCGTAGGCGTTGATCCGGTTGGCGGCTTCGAAGGCGGGGAGATTGCTGAAGCGCCGCCAGTCGGTGCGGGCATAGGCTTCGTCGAAGGGGACCATCTCATCCACCGCCCGGCCCATCTGCTCGCGCAGGTAGATGAGGTAGTCGCGGGTGAGGGTGAGGTCGGCGGCGGCGTTGGTGGAGTGGCGGCCGTGGCCGGTGACGAGGATCTTCGGCTTGAGCGCGGCGAGCTGGTCGATGGCGACGAGCCAGCGGCGGCTGTCGGCGCTGCCCACGAAGGGAATCCGCCCGGCGAAGAGGATGTCGCCGCAGAAAACCACGCCGTCTTCGTCCACGCTGACCATCAGGTCTTCGGACGAATGGGCCGGGCCAAGAAAGCTCACCCGGAAGTGCAGCCCGCCTTCCTCGAAGCGGGTGTCGCCGTCGAGCCAGTGGTCGGCCTCGACGAGGCGGGTGGATTCATCCACCCACGGAAAGAGATCCTGCCGGCGCTGGGCGAGGCGGGCGGCGGCTTCGCCGCTGGTGAAGTAGTCGCGCCCGGCCCGGTGGGCCCACACCTCGGCACCCGCGGCCTTGAAAGCGGGCAGGCCGTAGAAGTGGTCGGCGTGGAAGTGGGTGAGGATCACGCGGCGGATCGGTTTGTCGCTGATCTTGCGGATTGCGGCGAGGAGCGCCTCGCCCAGCGCCGGCGTGCCGAGGGCGTCGATGACCACCACGCTGTCGCGGGTGACCACGAAGCCGGCGTTGCTGTTGAAGCCCTGATTGGCGCCGGACGCCATGCCCGAATCGCCCAGCACGTACCAGGCGTGTTCGGAGACGCGGATGGGCTTGAGTTCGGCCGCCACGGCCAGCCCGGCGAGCAGCGGGACAAGGACGGCGACGATGACCCGCAGCCAGGCGGGGAGGGATGCGTGGGCGCGGCTCATCGTCGTCTCCTTGATCGGGTTGGCACGGGCCTTCAGGCCATGCCGGGGTTGCCGGCCATGCCCTTGAGGGTGGGCAGGTTGAGGGGCCGGGCGCGGATCACCTTCTGGCCCTTGAGGTAGCGGGCGACCAGATCCCACACGGCTTCGCCGCCGGCGTTCCTGGCGTCCTCCGATACCGGCGCCCAGCCAGCCACCTTGTAGGTCTTGCCGGCGTCGATGGGCTTGCCGCCCAGGCGCATGTCGGTGATGCGTCTGCCCATCGCGGCGTTGGGGTCGCAGGCGTACTGCAGACCGCCCACGCGCACCATGTCGCCGCCCTGCTGGTAGTACGGGTCGGGGTTGAAGAGGTTGTCGCAGACGTCTTCGAGCACGGTCTTGATCTGCTCGCCGCTCATCATCGTGACGGTAGTCCACGGGTAGGTGATGGCGGTCTGGTCGAGCAGGTGCTCCATCCGGATGGTGTCGCCGGGCAGCAGGCTGGTGCCCCAGCGAAAGCCCGGCGAGAAGGCGATCTCGGCGTTCTTCTCGGCGAGCAGCGCGTCGAGGATGAGCTGGTCCCACGAGCCGTTGAAGTTGCCCCGGCGATACAGCAGGCCTTCGCTCACCGCGAGCTTCTCGGCGAGCTTGCCCTCATACGGTGCGCGCATCTTCTTGATGAGGGCGTCCATCGTCGGGTCGGCGGGGATCAGGTTGGCGAAGACGGGCAGCAGCTTGTAGCGGAAGTCGACCACCTTGCCGGCCTTCACGTCGAGATCCAGCACGCCCAGGTACTTGCCGTTGGAGCCGGCGTTGGTGACCAGCGTCTGGCCGCCGGCGTTCTTCACGATCACCGGCGCGGGCACGCCGTCGTGGGTGTGACCGCCGAGGATGGCATCGACGCCGCGCACCCGGCTCGCCATCTTCAGATCCACGTCCATGCCGTTGTGGGACAGCACGACCACCACCTGGGCGCCGGCGGCGCGGGCTTCGTCGACCACCTTCTGCAGGTTGTCGTCCTGGATGCCATAGCTCCAGTTGGGCACCTGCCAGCGCGGGTTGGCGATGGGCGTGTAGGGGAAGGCCTGGCCGACGATGGCCACCGGCACGCCGTTGATGTTGCGGATCACGTAGGGCTTGAACACCGGGTCGCCGAAGTCGGCGGTCTTGATGTTCTGGGCGACGATATCCACCTTGCCGGCGAAATCCTTCTCCTCGATCTCCTTGACGCGGGCTTCGCCGTAGGTGGCTTCCCAGTGGAGCGTCATCACATCGACGCCCAGCGCCTTGCAGGCATCGACCATGTCCTGGGCGTTGGTCCACAGGCTGAGGCCGGAGCCCTGCCAGGTGTCACCGCCATCGAGCAGCAGCGCGCCGGGCCGGCTGGCCTTGAGCTGCTTGACCAGCGTGGCGAGGTGGGCGAAGCCGCCGACCTTGCCATACGTCTTGGCGGCCTTCACGAAATCCAGATACGTGAAGGCGTGAGCCTCCGGTGTGCCGGGGCGGATGCCGAAGTGGCGCAGCAGGTTCTCGCCGACGAGGTGCGGCACCTGGCCGGCCATCGGGCCGACGCCCAGGTTCACGTCCGGCTCGCGGAAGTGGATCGGCAGGAGCTGCGCGTGGCAGTCGGTCATGTGGAGCAGGCTCACCGAGCCGAAGCGCGGCAGGTCGTACATGCGTGCGGCGGACTTGGCAGCCTCGGACGGATTGCTGTGCAGCGCCAGGCCGCCGGCCGCGGCAACGGCCAGCACCTGGAGGAAATCCCGACGGTTCATGGACATGCGATGGACTCCGTTCTCAATCTTTGTTCACGGGCGATTCGGGATCGACCAGGAAGGCGACGATGTGGGTGATCTGCTCGGGCGTCAGCCAGTTGTGCAGCCCGAAGCGCGGCATGTTCGTGCACGCGGTGAAGGCGTTGGAGTTGTAGATCTTGTCGTAGGTGTACTTGATGATCTCGTCGCTGTTGCCGCGCAGCTTGCCGAAGTGCTGGAGGCTCGGGCCGATGGTGCCGTAGGCGACTTCCTTCTTGGCGAGCTGGTGGCAGGCGTAGCAGTTGCCGCCACGCACGCGGCCCGGCGGGTCGGGCTGGATGAAGCCGATGTGGCCGCCGGTGCCCACCGCGGCGAGCTTTTCGCCTTCCTTCCAGTCACCGATGAGCTTGCCTTCGACGGGGTAGCGGATCGTGGCCTGCTGGGCTTTCTCGATCTGGGCGCGCACCTTGGGCGGCGGGTTGTCCTTGTACTGGCTGCACAGGCGCATGGCCTCGTCCTGGTCGAGACGGGTCATCCAGTATTTCGGGTTGTCGGGGCGGAAGGAGCTCCGGAAGATCTGCTCGGCCTGGAAGGCGACCGGATCGGCCGCATGGATGCCGGTGGCGCCCAAAGCGAGGAGGGCGGCGATGAAGGTGTTTTTCATGGTCGTCTCCGGGGCTCAGCGCTTGATGCCGGGGGTCTGCATCACGGTGCCGCTGGCGGTCTTCTGGAGGAAGACTTCCAGCGCGATGATGGAATCGGCTAGGTATTGGGGCTCGGGCCAGCGGGCCTGGCGCATGCAGTCGATCAGGCGCCGCTGCATCGTCCACACCGCGCCCTGGGATACCCGGTACGACGGCCAGGTGCTCATGGCGGTGCCGGCGCCGGCCTGGGTGGTGAGGTTGCCGAGCTCCTGCAGGCGGATGCGCTTGCCTTCCTGGCCGTGGCAGATGGCGCAGGAGAAATCCTGCGGGCCGCTGCGGCGGTAGAAAATGTATTCGCCCACCTTCGCCATCCGCGCTTCTTCGGGGTGGCGCGCCGGCACATTGATCTTCACGCCGTTGGACTTGCCGCCGATGTAGGTGACCAGCGCCTCGATGTCGGAATCCTGGCCGGGTCTCGAGTACCAGTTCTTCGTGGCTTCGGCCTGGGTGAAGCCCTGCAGGCTCACCATGCAATGGACGACGCGGGATTCAGCGTCCATCACCTTCTTGGTGTCGGCAAAGTAGCGCGGGAGCTGGGCGTAGGCGCCGTCGAGCTTGCCCGGGCCGAGGCCCATGTCGCATTGCTCGAGGCTGGCGTTCTTCGGGCCGCGGGGTTTCTTCCAGAGCTCTTCGCCCTTGGCTTCGAGGAGCTCGGCGGGGTTGCCGTCGGCCAGCATCTCCCGGTATTTGGCGATCTCGTCCATCGTGCCGCCTTGCCCGAAGGCCGGGCCGGCGAGGGCGATGGCGGCGGTGGCCAGCGCGGTGCGCAGGTTGGGCTGCATGTGTCTTCCTCCTTCTGGTGGGGGCCGTGCCGCCTTGGGGCGGTCTGTGGGTCGGCTTGCGGGGGCGCTGCCGGCGTATCGGCCGGCAGCGCCGGGCATCAGGCGATCTGCACTTCGTCGGTGCGCTTGTCGCCCTTGCTATCCACCCAGCTCACCGCGAGCTTGTCGCCCTTGGCGCCGCCCTTGAACTTGAAGGCCAGGTAGGGGTTCTTCGAGATCGCCGTGCCAAACTGGCCGGCCAGCACCTGGCGGCCGTTGTGCTCGGCGGTGATTTCGGTGATGAAATGGGCCGGCACCAGGTTGCCGGACGAATCCTTGCGCTGCCCAGTTTCCATCTCGTGGCTCATCAGGATCTTCACTTCGGTGATGCCATCCTTCGCGCTTGCGCGAATCTTCATCGGATCTGCCATTTCGATTCCTTTCTGTAATGAAGCGCGCAGGGCTCAGCCGCCGCAGCCGCCGAGGGTGACCTTGATTTCCTTCTTCGCCATGTAGAACTTGCCGCCGGCCTTCACGAGGGCATACACGTCGGAGGTCTGGCCCATCTTCACGCGGGTCTGCACCGAGGGTTCGGTGCCGGCGGGCAGGGTGAAGCTGGCGGCGAGCGGGTTCGGGTTCTTCTCGACGAGGATGGCGATGGCCTCGACACCGGCCAGCGTCGACACCACGCCTACCGGCACCACGGCGCCGTTCTCGGCGATGTCCGGGGCGGTGAGCTGCACATCGGCGGAGTTGGCCGGGGCGGTGGCGCCGAGGGCCTTGAGGGTTTCGTCGATGGTCTTGGCGTCGAAGGCGGCCTTGTTCCACTCGGCGCGAGCCTCGCCCGGGGTGAGCAGGCCGGCGGCGGCCAGCAGGCCGAACAGGCCGAGCCCGCCGCCGGCCTTGAGGATTTCACGGCGTTGGTTGTTCATGGGTCTCTCTCCTTGGTTGATCCTGGGTTACTGCGCCTTGGCGCCAGACAAAATCCACTTCACGAGGCGGCGGATGTCGTCATCCTTGAGCTGGCTCTGGGGCGGCATGGGGATCGCCCCCCATGCGCCCTGGCCACCCGCTCTCACCTTCGCGGTCAGCTTGGCCTCGGCGTCGGTCTGGCCCTTGTAGCGGGCGGCGACCTCGTTGTAGCCGGGGCCGACGATCTTGTTCGCCACGCCGTGGCACGCCATGCAGCCGCTGTCACTGGCGAGCTTTGTGGCGGCGGCGTTGTCGCTCTGGGCTGCGGGCCTGGCCTCGGCCGGCGCCTTGCCGGACGTGTCCTTGCCGCGTACCGGGCCCACCGGGCGGTTCTGCTCGGCGAGGTTGCCGTGGGCCGTCTCGGCATACACCGGGAGCAGCGAGCCGACCTTCACCTCGGTCTTGCAGTTACTCATGCAGGCGATGCTCTTCACGTCCGGCTTGCCGCCGTTGCCGATGCCGCCCTTGCTGGCGGGCGCACCGGGCCACAGGCCGTGGTTGGTGGTCATGCCGTTGCGGTTGGGCATGCGGGCCTGGGCTTCGGCGATGTTCTTGTCGGTGAGCACGAAGTCGCCGGGCACCACCTCGGCCAGGTTGAGCAGGTAGGCCACCAGGCCGTACACCTCGTCGTTGGTGAGCGACTTGGGCGCGGTGAGGGGCATCGCCCGGTTGATGTAGTCGAACAAGGTGGAGACGGTGGCGACCTTCATGATCGCGCTGCGCTGGGGGGCGTCGCCCTTGACCAGCGACAGCACGTGGCCGGTCTTCACGTCGTCCTTGGTGGTGCCGCCGATCAGCGGGGTGTGCACCTCGTTGGATTCGCCGAAGCTGCCGTGACAGGACGCGCACTTGGCTTCCCAGGTTTCCTGGCCCTGATCGACACTGCCGCTGCCGGGGCGCAGGCCCTTGAAGTCGGGGCGCACGTCGATGTCCCAGGCGTGGATCTCGGCCGGTTTGGCGGCGCGGCCCACGCCGGCGTACTTGCCGTCGGCCAGGGCGCCGGTGGCGCAGGCAGCCAGGGCGATGGCGACGAGAGTCTTAGAGAACCTGGACATTGCTCACCTCCCCGCTTTCAGCAACCTTCCACGACTGGATGGCGTTGTTGTGGTAGATCGACTTGGTGCCGCGCACCGCGCGCAGCTGGCCGTAGGAGGGTTGGACGTAACCGGTCTCGTCCACCGCGCGGGATTGGAGGATCGCGGGCTTGCCGTCCCACACCCAGTCGATGTTGAAGCGGGTCAGGCACTTGGAATTGACCGGGCCCTCGATCCGCGCCCGGCGCCAGTTGATGCCGCCGTCGGTGGATACGTCAACTTGCTTGACCTTTCCGCGCCCGGACCAGGCCAGCCCCGAGATGTTGTAGAAGCCTTTATCCAGCAGGATCTGCCCGCCGGACGGGGTGGTGATGACCGACTTGCATTCCTGCGTGGAGGTGTATTGGCGGTGCTGGCCGTCGGGCATCAGGTCGATGTAATGGATCGCCTCGTCCTTGGTGGCCCAGGGCTTGTCGCCCACCTCGATGCGGCGCAGCCACTTCACCCAGCTCACGCCCTGCACGCCGGGCACCACGAGGCGCAGCGGGTAGCCGTTTTCGGGGCGCAGCATCTCGCCATTCTGGCCGTAGGCGACCAGCACTTCGTCGGACTGCACGAGTTCGATGGGGATGGTGCGCGTCATCGACGAGCCGTCGGCACCCTCGGCGAGCACGTACTTCGCCTTCTTCCAGTCGATGCCGCAGTCTTCGAGGATCAACCTCAGGGGCACGCCGGTAAATTCGGAGCAGCTGAGCATGCCGTGGCTGTACTGCACGGTGGGCACGGCCACGTTGCCCCATTCCATGCCGGTGTTGGCGCCACATTCGATGAAGTGCATCCGCGACACCGGTGGCAGGCGCAGGATGTCATCGACGGTATAGACCTTGGGCTGCTTCACGAAGCCTTCGTCGGTGCCGTGCACCATCAGGCGGTGCTTGGACGGATCGATGTCGCTCCAGCCCTGGTGGTGACGCTCGAAGTGCAGGCCCGACGGGGTGATGATCCCGAACAGGCCCTGCAGCGGCGTGAAGGCCACCGACACCTGCGACATCCGCGTGAGGCCCGGCGATTCGCGGCGCTGCAGGCCCTTCTCGTACTGGGAGGGCAGGCCGTAGGGGCGGGCGGCGACGGGCTGGCCGAGGCTGGTGGTCCACGGCGGCAGGGTCAAGATGTTGGGATCGCCGTCCTCGGCGCGCACGATGGCCGGGGCGGCCATGGCGGCGGAGGCGGTGAGGAAGGCTTTGCGCAGGAAGTCGCGGCGTCCGTCCTTGACCTCGGCGATGTCCGCTTCGGTCAGGAAGTGCTCGGGCGCCGGGCGCACGCGTCCGCGCTGGGTTGGCTGGTCTGCCATGGGTGTGTCTCTCCCTTGTTCCAGTGGTCGGTGTCGAGGGAGGCGGGCATCGGGGCGTGCGCAATTAAGTTTTTTTCTCCCTTGATCTCAAACAATTTATAACCATAAACTAATATAGTCAATTGCTAATATTGGTGCGGTGCGGAAGCGCGCGCGGCGATACAAGCTTTGACGAAAGGCCGCACCACGACGGTCATGGCAGCTTGCCGATGCAGGCTGTCACGGAGAACAATAAGCTGGCTCAACTGCTCGCCGCGCCCGCGGCTTCAAGGAGGAGAAGTGATGAAACTGCTTCGATGGATTTCGGCCCTGTGCCTGGTCGGCGCGGTCGGTGCGGCCCAGGCCGCGGGCCAGCCCGACCCGAACCTGGCCCGCAATCTGGCCGCCACCTGCGCCAACTGCCACGGCACCAACGGCCGTGCGGTGGCTGGCGCCGGCAACGACGCGCTGGCCGGCGTCGACAAGGACAAGCTCATGCAGAAGCTGCGTGACTTCCGGTCCGGCGCCAAGCCCGCGACGATCATGCACCAGATCTCGAAGGGCTATACCGAAGCCCAGCTCGAGCTGATCGCGGCGTACTTCGCCGCCCAGAAATGAGGGGGCCCGGAACCATGCAGAATCGACGCGATTTCCTGAAGACGGCCGCCCTTGCTGGCGGAGCGCTCGCAGTGCCGATGCTCGGTGGCTGCGCCCTGGGCGGAAGCCGGCCCCGCGGCCATGTGGTGGTGGTGGGCGGCGGTTACGGCGGGGCCACGGTGGCCAAATACCTGCGCATGTGGAGCGAGCGGGGCGTGGATGTGACCCTCGTCGAGCGCAGCCCGCAGTTCATCTCGTGCCCGATCTCCAACCTGGTGATTGGCGGCGACAAGACGATGGCCGACATCACCATGAGCTATGACGGCCTGCGCAGCACCTGGGGCGTGAAGGTGCTGCAGGACAGCGTCACCGCCATCGACGCCGCCGGCCGCAAGGTGACGCTGGCCTCGGGCGGCGTGCTGAGCTACGACCGGCTGGTGATGTCGCCGGGGGTGGATTTCATGTTCGACCAGGTGCCGGGTCTCGAGACCGAGGCGGCTCAGGCGGTGGTGCTCCACGCCTGGAAGGCGGGCGCGCAGACCGTTGCCCTGCGCAAGCAGCTGGAGGACATGAAGGACGGCGGCGTGTACGCGCTGTCAATCCCCAAGGCGCCTTACCGTTGCCCGCCCGGGCCCTACGAGCGGGCGTGCCTGGTGGCCAACTACCTCAAGCAGAAGAAGCCGAAATCCAAGGTGCTGGTGCTCGACGCCAACGAGGAGATCACCTCCAAGAAGGGGTTGTTCACCAAGGCCTTCGAGAAGTACGCGGGCATCCTCGAATACCGCCCGAACAGCGAGCTGCGCGAGGTGGATGCAGCCAACCGCACCGCGATCCTCGAGTTCGACAAGGTGAAGGCCGACGTGTTCAACGTGGTGCCGCCCCAGCGCGCGGGCGACATCGCGGCGAAGTCTGGCGTGAAGCTCATCAACGGCCGCTGGGTGGATATCAACTGGCAGACCTTTGAATCGGTGAACACCCCGGGCGTGCATGTGATCGGCGACGCGATCTTCCCGGCGCCGACCATGCCCAAGTCTGGCCACATGGCCAACCAGCACGCCAAAGTGACGGCGGCAGCGATCCTCAACCTGCTGGCGGGCGAAGCGCCCAACCCGGCGCCCGTGGTGATGAACACCTGCTACAGCTTCGTGGATTCGAAGAACGTGATCCACGTGACCTCGGTGCATCAGTACGACGCCGAGAAGAAGACGGTGCTGCCGGTGCCGGGCTCCGGTGGTGTGTCGGCGGCGGCCAACGAGATCGAGGGCAAGGCCGCGATGGCCTGGGCCCGCAACATCTGGGCCGACATGCTGGTGTAAGCCTAACCTGCACTCACCACGAAAAATCCGGCCACCTGATCCAGGTGGCCGGATTTTTTTTCGCCGGGCTGGCGGAGATTACTCCGTGATGGTGTAACCGCCGTCGGCGGTCCATTTGATCTCGGCGTCGATGAAGTAGGTTTGCAGCTGGGGCCGCAACTGCTTGGCCAGATCGTGGGCGTCGCCGCTGCGCCCGCCGGCACCGCAGAAGAACACGATGGGTTTGTCGGACGGCAGTTCGGCGATCCGGCTTTCGAGGGTCTTGATCGGGAAGTTGATGGCGCCCTTGAAGCTGCCTTTGGCGAATTCCGCGGGATCGCGCACGTCGATCAGGTGGATGGTGTCGGGTGCCTGACGGTATATCCGCTCGAAGGACGCAACGGTGATCGTGCTGGTGTCACGCCCGACCTGGATCGCGGGCCTGGCGGGTGTCTCGGACGTCGGGCCCGGGCCGTAGAGGCGCACCCACTCGGGGTAGCCTTCGGGCACCACCTTGACTCGCGTGTAACCCAGTTTCACCGCTCGTGCGGCCGAGTCTGAACTCAGCGTGCAGGCGAGGCCTTCGCAGTAGAAATACAGGGGACTGGTCTTGTCGGTGGGCAGTCGGTCGATGAGCTTGTCGAACTGCAGATCCGGGATGCTGATTGCCCCGGGGATGTGCCCCTTGTCGTACTTGCGCTCCTTGGGGCGAGAGTCGATGAGCGTCATGGGCGCGCCTTCGTCCTGGAGCTTCTTGATGAAGGGGACGGAGACGGCACCGATGTGGCCCTGCTTGATCCAGTCGGGGTAGCCCGCGGCGTACACGTGAATCCGGGTGTAGCCGAGCTTCTCGGCCTTGAAGGCGGAGTTGTGACTGAGCAGGCATTCAAAGCCGTCGCAGTAGAAGATCAGCAGGGTTTGCTTGTCGGCCGGGAGCTTGTCGATGAGCTTCTCGAACTGGCTGTCCGGAATGTTGACGGCGGTCGGGATGTGCCCCGGATCGTACTTGCGGGCGGTGGGGCGTGAATCGACGATCAGGACGCCATCCGGTTTTGGGAGGACGGCATAGCCGGCGACGAAGCCGGCATCCACGAGCTGGTGATACCAGCCTTCCCTGGATGCCGTTGCAACGGGTGTTTCGGCCGCGTGTGCGGGGAGGGCAGAGATCAGACCAAGGGTTGCGATGGCGGCAGCAAGTGCAAGCGTTCGGTGGAGCTTCATGGACGTCTCCAATCATGAACTTCGGGCGCCGGGCTTGAAATGGCCCCCGACTGGCCTGGGTGCAGGTACCCGATTGATTTTCGCGCGAATAGGTGGGGGCGGTCGGACTAATCGGCAGCGTTCTGATCAAGGTCAAACGCTGCCGTGGTGGCAGGCTCCCCACGTGGCTTGCCGGCCACCGTTGGGCACCTATTCCAGCGTCGAGATGAAGCTTGCGACGGCTTTGACTTCGAGCTCGGAGAGCTTCGAGGCGATGGAGTGCATCACCGCGTTGTCGTTGTTGCGCTCGCGGGTGTTGAACTGCTTGAGCTGGTTCTCGATGTACAGCGCCTGCTGGCCGGCAAGGCGCGGCAGTTGCGGCGTGCCGTAACCCTTGGGGCCGTGGCACGACACGCAGGCGGCCACGCCGGAATACTGGTTGCCCTTGGTGAAGATGTAGCGGCCCACGCCGGAGAGGTCCGGATCGGCGCTCTGGCTGTGGGTGGCGGGTTTCTTCTGGAAGAACTCGCCCAGGGCCTTCATCTCTTCCGGAGTCAGGTCGGCGGCCATCCCGGCCATGGTTTCGCTCTTGCGCTTGCCGCTCTTGAAGTCGGCGAGCTGCCGGGCGATGTAGTCGGCGTGCTGGCTGGCGAGGCGCGGGTAGAGCGCCGAAGCGGCTTCGCCTTCCATGCCGTGGCAGATGAAGCAGCGCCCGCCGACGATCTCTTCGGCACGTTTCAGGTCGGCGGCCAGCGCACCGCCGGCGGCAAGCAGAAGCCCCAGTCCGGCGGCGATGAATCTCCCGTTCATGTATGTCTCCTCGTTCTGGTTTTAGGTCGGGGAAAGACTATCAGAATCTGGTGATTTACTAAATTACCCGTGACTGGCTGGCGGCTGCGCACGGGAACTGCCGGACGCGGCGCCCATCTGACAGAATGAACGCCATTCCAATACTGATTCGGGAGCCCGATTGCCGATGCGCCATGCTGCCTCTCTGACCCCGTCGCCGTGGGTCACCCGTTTTGCTTCACTGATCACCTCCGGCGGCGAAGTGCTCGACTTTGCGTGCGGGAGCGGTCGTCATGCGCGCTGGCTGGCGGGTCGGGGATTTCGGGTCGAGGCGGTGGATCGGGACGCCGTGGCGCTCGAGCTGCTGGCCGGGGTGCCGCACCTCACCACCCGCGAGGCCGACATCGAGGAAGGGCCGTGGCCCTACGCCGGGCGTCACTTCGACGCGATCATCGTTACCAATTATCTCTTCCGCCCGCGGCTGCCCTTGCTGCTGACGGCGCTCAATCACGGCGGGGTGCTGATCTACGAGACCTTCATGGTGGGCAACGAGCGCTTCGGCAAGCCGAGCAATCCGGATTTCCTGCTGCGCTCTCACGAGTTGTTCGAACGGGTGGCCGACACCTGCACGGTGCTGGCCTACGAGCAGGGCGAGGTGGCCGAGCCTAAGCCGGCGGTGATCCAGCGCATCTGCGCGGTGAAGGGGCACAATCCGTCGCTGCGCCTGCCCTGAGCGGGCGGAGCGAACCTAGCGCAGCAGCGGCTTGAGTTCGCGCCAGATGGTGTCGAGGATCTTCGGCTGAGCCTCGGCGGTGGGGTGAATGCCGTCCTGCTGGAAGTGATCCGGCTTGTCGGCGAAGCCGGCCATCATGAAAGGCACGAGCCGGACCTTGTTGGTCCGGGCGAGATCCTGATACGTCCTGGCGAACCGCGCGGTGTAGTCGGGACCGTAGTTGGGCGGCATCTGCATGCCCACCAGCAGCACCCGAGCGCCGGCCTGGCGGCTGGCGTCGATCATCGCCTGCAGGTTGGCGTTCATGGCCGGGATGGGCAGACCGCGCAGGCCGTCGTTGGCGCCCAGTTCGATCACCACCACCGAAGGCCGGTGGGCCTGCAGCGCGGCCGGCAGCCGGCTGCGCCCGCCAGCGGTGGTCTCGCCGCTGATGCTGGCGTTTACAACCTTGAGGGGCAGTTTCGATTCGTGCAGACGCAGCTCGAGCAGCGCCGGCCAGGCTTCGGTGGGGCGCAGGCCGTAACCCGCCGACAGGCTGTCGCCCCACACCAGCACCGTGCCGGCAAATGCGGGCGCTGCCATCAGCAGCAGGCTCGCCAGCAGGGTGCGGAGGAGGGCGACGGCGCGCATCAGGCGGGGATCTTGTCGGCGCAGTGGCCCTGGATGATCTGCATGAGCGGGGGGAACACCTTGGGCGTGCCGGCGACGATGTTGCCGGTGGTGAGGTAGTCGGATTCACCGGCCAGATCGCTCACCAGGCCGCCCGCCTCGCTGATCAGCAGGCTGCCGGCAGCCATGTCCCACGGGGACAGACCGAATTCCCAGAAGGCGTCGAGACGGCCGGCGGCCACGTAGGCCAGATCCAGCGACGCGGCGCCCGGACGGCGCAGGCCGGCGGTCTTCTGGGTGAGCTCCTTGAAGATGGCGAGGTAGGTGTCGACGTTGCCGAACTGGCGGTACGGGAAACCGGTGCCGACCAGGGCTTCCTGCAGGCGCAGGCGCTTGGAGACGCGGATGCGGCGGTCGTTCAGGAAGGCGCCGGCGCCCTTGGAGGCGGTGAACATCTCGTTGCGGTTCGGGTCATAGACGACCGCCTGCTCCACCACGCCGCGGCGGGCCAGGGCGATGGAGATGGCGTATTGCGGGAAACCGTGAATGAAGTTGGTGGTGCCGTCGAGGGGGTCGATGATCCACTGGTACTCGGTCTCGGCCTCCGGACCGGTCTCGCCGGACTCTTCTGCTAAAATGGCGTGGGTCGGATAAGCATCGCGCAGCACTTGAATGATGGCTTCTTCGGCAGCCCGGTCGACTTCGGTGACGAAGTCGTTGGGCGACTTGGATTCGACCCGCAGGAGTTCGACGTCGTTCGAAGCCCGGTTGATGACGGCGGCGGCACGGCGTGCGGCCTTGATGGCGATGTTCAGAGTGGGATGCATGGGTGTCTGGCAAGGTTGGCCGGCCCGGGCAGGATTGCCCCCACCGGTCGACACTAATTCGGAAACCCGGCATTTTAATATGAACCACGATGGCGCGCTTGGGCGCGTGCGTGTAGTACTTTCCCGTACCAGTCATCCGGGCAATATCGGAGCCGCGGCCAGGGCCATGAAAACCATGGGCCTGTCGCAACTGGTGCTTGTCTCCCCCCATTCCTTCCCCGATCCGGTGGCCACCGCCCGCGCGGCCGGCGCCGACGACATCCTCGCCAGTGCGCGGGTGGTCGGCAGCCTGGCCGAGGCGCTGGAGGGCACGGTGTTCGCCGCGGCGCTCACCGCGCGCCAGCGCGAACTCGCAGTGCCCATGAAGTGGGCCCGGGACGCCGCCGGCGACATCGTCTCGCGCACCAGCTTCGGTGACGTGGCGCTGGTCTTCGGCAACGAGACGGTCGGGCTCTCGAACGAGGATGTGGCCCTGTGCCACATGCCGGTGAAGATCCCGGTGAGCGCCGAGTATTCGTCGCTCAACCTGGGGGCTGCGGTGCAGGTGCTGTGTTACGAGCTGCGGATGGCGGCCCTCGATCCGGGCGAACCGCCGAATCTCGAATCCGAGCTGGCGACCTTCGAGCAGGTGGAGGGCTTCTTCAGCCACCTCGACCGGGCGATCACCGCCAGCGGTTTCTTCCATCCGAGCAACTCCAAGCGCCTGTGGCCGCGCCTGCGCCGGCTGTTTGGGCGGATCCAGCTCGAGAAGGACGAAATCAACATTCTGCGTGGAATGCTGACCGCCTTTGAAAAGAAGTAGACTAAAATAGTCGGAAATAAAAATCTCCCGCCCGGTTCCATCCCGGGCCGGCGGGGGCGGAAAACAGCGCGATTCGTTTCGGGAGTTCCCTTTCATGTTCAGTCGTCTGCGTGAGGACATCGCCAATGTGCTTGAGCGAGATCCGGCCGCACGCTCCAGGTGGGAAGTGCTCACCTGCTATCCCGGGATGCACGCCCTGTGGCTGCATCGTTTTGCCCATCTTGCCTGGACCAACGGTTTTCGCTGGGTCGGGCGCTTCAGCAGCCATGTGGGGCGGATGCTCACCGGCATCGAGATCCACCCCGGCGCGACCATCGGCCGGCGGGTGTTCATCGACCACGGCATGGGCGTGGTGATCGGCGAGACCGCCGAGATCGGCGACGACTGCACCATCTATCAGGGCGTGACCCTCGGTGGCACCTCGCTCTACCGTGGCACCAAGCGCCATCCCACGCTGGGGCGTGGCGTCGTGATCGGCGCCGGCGCCAAGGTGCTGGGTGGCTTTGAGGTGGGCGACGGGGCCAAGGTGGGTTCCAATGCGGTGGTGGTCAAGCCGGTGCCGGCGGGTGCGACCGCGGTCGGCAATCCGGCCCGCGTCATCGAGGCCGGCAAGGACGACGCTGCCCGGGCCCGCGAGGCCAAGGCGGAGCAGATGGGCTTCACCGCCTACGGCGTCACCCGCGATCTGGACGACCCGGTTTCGAAGGCGCTGCATGGCTTGCTCGACCACGCCGTCGAGACCGACCGGCGCATCCGCGTACTGCTCGACAAGCTCGCCGAAGCCGGGATTTCGGTGGAGGAAGCGGCCAAGTCCGAAGACGCCTTCGACCCGCAAGGGCTCGGCAAGATGGTGGATTGAGCGGCCTGTGTTGCGGGTGTGAAAATAGTTGATCGTTTTTGTCGGGTTTGGTATTCTTGACTGAAACGTTCAACTATTAATTTGCCCGCCCCCAGGAGCCACCATGAGACTCACCACCAAAGGTCGTTTTGCCGTCACGGCAATGATTGATCTGGCGCTGCGTTGTGCCGAGGGCCCCGTGACGCTGGCGGGCATCGCCGATCGCCAGAAGATTTCCCTCTCCTACCTCGAGCAGCTGTTTGGCAAGCTGCGCCGCTTCGAGCTGGTCAGCAGCGTCCGCGGCCCCGGCGGCGGTTACGCGCTGGCCCGGGACATGGCGTCGATCACCGTTGCCGACATCATCGCCGCGGTGGATGAGCCGCTGGATGCCACCTCCTGCGGTGGCAAGGAAAACTGCAAGGACGAGCACCGCTGCATGACCCACGAGCTGTGGACCAACCTCAACCGTCGCATGTATGAATACCTGCACTCGGTGACGCTGGCCAACCTCGTCGAGCAGCAGCGGGCCAAGGCGGCACAGGTATCGGTGCTTCACGATGAGCGCTCGGCTGCGTCCGCCAAGGGCGTTGTTCCGGCAACGGCCTGATTTCACAGGAGCGATCGGTGTTTGCGCCGGTTTACCTCGATCACAACGCCACCACGCCCCTCGATCCGGCGGTGCGTGAGGCCATGCGGCCGTGGTTCGGCGAGCGCTTCGGCAACGCGTCGAGCCGCCACGAATACGGCCGTGCGGCGCGCAAAGCGATCGACGAGGCGCGGGCCCAGGTGGCCGCAGCCGTGGGTGCGCATCCTACCGAGGTGTTGTTCACCAGCGGCGGCTCCGAGGCCAACAACCTGTTCATCAAGGGCGCTGCGGCGCTGATGAAGCCGGGCCGCGTTGCGGTGAGTGCCATCGAGCACCCCTGCGTGCGGGAGCCCGCCCGGCAGCTGGTGCGCCAGGGCTGGCAGTTTGACGAGATTGCGGTGGATGGAGCAGGGCGGATCGACCCGGTGGCTTTCGAGGCCTGCCTCGCCGGCAAGCCGAAGCTGGTGTCGATCATGTTCGCCAACAATGAAACCGGCGTGATCCAGGATGTCGCCGCGCATGCCAGGGCAGTGCGCGCTGCCGGTGGCTGGATGCACTGCGACGCGGTGCAGGCGCTGGGCAAGGTGAAGGTGGATTTTCGCGCCCTGGGCGTGCAGGGCCTGACGCTGTCGGCCCACAAGATTTACGGCCCGCTGGGCGCCGGGGCGCTGGTGATCGACAAACGTGTCGAACTCGCGCCGCTGGTGGCCGGGGGCGGCCAGGAGCGCAACCTGCGTTCCGGCACCGAAAACGTGATGGCCATTGTCGGCTTCGGCAAGGCCTGTGAGCTGGCCGCGGCGGCGGTCGAAACCCGCGCGGTACAGATGGCGGGGCTCCAGCAGCGGCTCGAAGCCGGGCTCGCCAGCATGGGCGCACAGATTTTCGCGGCAGATGCACGGCGCCTGTCCAACACCACGTTCTTCGCGATCGGTGGCGTGGATGGCGAGACTCTGGTCGGCAAGCTTGACCGGGCCGGATTTGCGGTGGCGAGCGGCTCGGCCTGCTCCAGCGCCAATCCAGAGCCGTCTCACACGCTGATGGCGATGGGTGTCGAGGCGGGCCTGGCCCGCTCGGCGGTGCGGGTGAGCTTTGGCGCCGGCAGCACCGGGCGCGACGTGGATGAATTTTTGACGGCCCTGGGCGAGAACCTCGCCGGCCTCCGAACGCTTGCCGCGATGGCGGTCTAAGTTTCTGAACGGTTTAAAATTTTTGCTGTACGGAGAAGATGAAGATGCTCAAGTTTCCGATCTACCTCGATTATTCGGCGACCACGCCGGTGGATCCCCGCGTTGCGGAAAAGATGATCCCCTACCTCACCGAGCTGTTCGGCAACCCGGCATCCCGCAGCCACGCCTTCGGCTGGACCGCCGAGAAGGCCGTCGAGGAAGCCCGCGAGGAAGTCGCGGCGCTGGTGGGTGCCGATTCGAAGGAAATCATCTGGACCTCCGGGGCAACCGAATCGAACAACCTGGCGATCAAGGGTGCAGCCCATTTCTATTCCGGCAAGGGCAAGCACATCATCACCCTCAAGACCGAACACAAGGCCGTGCTCGACACCGTGCGCGAGCTTGAGCGCGTCGGCTTCGAGGCCACCTACCTCGACGTGAAGGAAGACGGCCTCATCGACCTGGACGTGCTGAAGGCGGCGATCCGCCCGGACACCGTCCTGGTGTCGGTGATGTTCGTGAATAACGAAGTCGGGGTGATCCAGCCCATCGCCGAGATCGGCGAGATCTGCCGTGAGAAGGGCATCATCTTCCATGTGGATGCGGCCCAGGCCACCGGCAAGGTCGAGATCGACCTCTCGAAGCTGAAGGTCGATCTGATGTCCTTCTCTGCCCACAAAACCTACGGGCCGAAGGGCATCGGCGCCCTGTACGTGCGTCGCAAGCCGCGCGTGCGTCTCGAAGCCCAGATGCACGGTGGCGGCCACGAGCGCGGCCTGCGCTCCGGCACCCTGGCCACCCACCAGATCGTCGGCATGGGTGAGGCGTTCCGCCTGGCCCGCCTCGAGATGGCCGAAGAAAACAAGCGCGTCGGCGCCCTGCGTGACCGCCTGCTGAAGGGCCTCAGTCAGATCGAGGAAACCTTCGTCAATGGCGACATGGTCCATCGCGTGCCCCACAACCTGAACATCAGCTTCGCCTACGTGGAAGGTGAATCCCTGATCATGGCGATCAAGGACATCGCCGTGTCGAGCGGTTCGGCCTGCACCTCGGCGAGCCTCGAGCCGTCGTACGTGCTGCGCGCCCTGGGCCGCAACGACGAGCTCGCCCACAGTTCCATCCGTTTCACCATCGGCCGCTTCACGACGGACGAGGAAATCGACTATACAATCGACTTGCTGCAGCGCAAGGTCGGAAAGCTCCGCGAACTGTCGCCCCTGTGGGACATGTTCAAGGAAGGCATCGATCTTGATACCGTGCAGTGGGCAGCGCACTGACAGGAGAGCAAAAATGGCATACAGCGAAAAGGTTCTGGACCACTACGAGAATCCCCGTAACGTCGGTGCATTCGGCAAGGAAGACGACGGCGTGGGCACCGGCATGGTCGGTGCGCCGGCCTGTGGCGACGTGATGAAACTGCAGATCAAGGTCGGCAAGGACGGCATCATCGAAGATGCCAAGTTCAAGACTTACGGCTGCGGCTCGGCGATCGCTTCCAGCTCCCTCGTCACCGAGTGGGTCAAGGGCAAGACCCTCGACCAGGCGCTGGAGATCAAGAACACGGCCATCGCCGAAGAACTGGCCCTGCCGCCGGTGAAGATCCACTGCTCGATCCTGGCCGAAGACGCCATCAAGGCGGCGGTCGAGGATTACAAGAAAAAGCACAACGGCTGACAAGGAGTTCGATCATGGCAGTAACCCTGTCCGACAAGGCAGCAACCCACATCGGCAACTTCATCGCCAAGCGCGGCAAGGGTGTCGGCATCCGCCTCGGCGTGCGTACGTCGGGCTGTTCCGGCATGGCGTATAAGCTCGAGTTTGCCGATGAGGTGCTGCCCGAGGACATCGTCTTCGAAAGCCACGGTCTCAAGGTGCTGATCGACCCGAAGAGCCTGCCCTACATGGACGGCACCGAACTCGACTTCGTACGCGAGGGCCTCAACGAGGGTTTCAAGTTCAACAACCCGAACGTGAAGGACCAGTGCGGCTGCGGCGAAAGCTTCACGGTCTGAGGCGCGAACGTCCACGATGCTCGATCTCAAGCAGGATTACTTTGCGCTCTTCGGCCTGACGCCGGCCTTCCGCATCGACGAGGAGCGGCTGGAGCAGGCCTATCTCGACCTGCAGGGCAGGGTCCATCCCGACCGCTTTGCCCACCTGTCCGACGCCGAGAAGCGTCAGTCAATGCAGTGGGCGACCCACGTCAACGAAGCCTTCCGCACCCTCAAGGGCCCGCTCACCCGCGGGCATTACCTGCTTGAGCTGCGCGGTGTCGATCCTGCGTTCGACACCAACACCGCCATGTCCGCCGAGTTCCTGATGGAGCAGATGGAATGGCGCGAGGCCCTCGGCGAGGCCCGCGAGGCCGCCGACGAGGACGTGCTCGACGAGCTCGCCCGGCACATCCGCCAGAACACCCGGGCGCTGGTCGAAGAACTCGGCCGGCAGCTTGACGACACCGTCGATCTCGACGCCGCCGCCGATACCATCCGGCGCATGAAATTCCTCGAAAAGCTGCAACACGAAATCAATGACGCCTTGACGGCGCTGGAATCCTGATGGCTCTGCTGCAAATCTCCGAACCGGGCCTGTCCACCCTGCCGCACCAGCACCGGCTGGCGGTGGGGATCGATCTGGGTACGACCAACTCCCTGGTGGCTACCGTGCGCAACGGCATCCCCCAGTGCCTGCAGGACGAAGACGGCAAGATGCTGCTGCCGTCCATCGTGCATTACCTGCCCGACGGCCAGATCGTCGTCGGCCGCAAGGCGATGGCGACCCAGGCGGTCGATCCGCGCAACACCATCGTGTCGGTCAAGCGCTTCATGGGCCGCGGCCTGAAAGACGTCGCCCACGTCGAGACCATGCCCTACGACTTCGTCGACACCGAAGGCATGGTCCGCCTGCGCACCATCCAGGGCGTGAAGAGCCCGGTCGAAGTCTCTGCCGAAATCCTCAAGGATCTGCGCATTCGCGCCGAACGCAGTCTGGGCGGCGAGCTCACCGGCGCGGTCATCACCGTGCCCGCCTACTTCGATGACGCCCAGCGCCAGGCCACCAAGGATGCGGCCCGGCTCGCCGGGCTCAACGTGCTCCGCCTGCTCAACGAGCCCACCGCGGCAGCCATCGCCTATGGCCTCGAGAATGCCTCTGAAGGCGTCTATGCGGTGTACGACCTGGGTGGCGGCACCTTCGACATCTCCATCCTGCGGCTCTCCCGCGGGGTGTTCGAGGTGGTGGCCACCAGCGGCGATGCGGCCTTGGGCGGCGACGACTTCGACCATCGCCTGTTCTGCTGGATGCTCGACAACGCCGGCATCTCGCTGCCGTCCGACAGGGACTCCCGGCGCATGCTGATGAAGGCCCGCGAGGTGAAGGAACGCCTGACCCTCGACGAATCCGTGCCGATCCGCATGACCCTCGACAGCGGCGATGAGCTGGACCTCGTCATTTCCCGCGACGTTTTCGTGGACATCACCCGGCCGCTGGTGGACAAGACCATTCGCCCGCTCAAGAAAGCCCTGCGCGACGCCGGCCTTGACCCCGCCGACGTGAAGGGTGTGGTGATGGTGGGCGGCGCCACGCGCATGCCCCACGTTCAGAAGGCCGTCGGCGAATTCTTCGGCCAGACGCCGCTCACCAACCTCGATCCCGACACCGTCGTCGCCGTGGGCGCCGCGATGCAGGCCAACGTGCTGGCCGGCAACCGGGCGGGCGAGGACGAATGGCTGCTCCTCGACGTCATCCCGCTGTCCCTCGGCATCGAGACGATGGGCGGGCTGGTCGAGAAGATCATCCCCCGCAATTCCACCATCCCGACCGCCCGCGCCCAGGATTTCACCACCTTCAAGGACGGCCAGACGGCCATGGCCTTCCATGTGGTGCAGGGCGAGCGCGAGCTGGTTTCCGACTGCCGTTCGCTGGCCCGCTTCGAACTGCGCGGCATTCCGCCGATGGTGGCGGGCGCCGCGCGCATCCGCATGACCTTCCAGGTGGACGCCGACGGGCTCCTGTCGGTCACCGCCCGGGAGCAGGCCACCGGCGTCGAGGCGCGGGTCGAGGTGAAGCCGTCCTACGGCCTTGCCGACGACGAGATCGCCGAGATGCTGAAGGCCGGTTTCGAGCACGCCCAGCGCGACATGGAACTGCGCGGCCTGAAGGAACAGCAGGTCGAGGCGGCCCGCGTCGTCGAAGCCACCGAAAAGGCCCTGGCCATTGATGGCGGGCTGCTCAACGCCGCCGAACGGGCGTCGCTGGACGTGGCCATCGCCGCGCTGCGCACCGCTGCCGAAGGGCAGGACGTGCGGGCGATCAAGATCCAGCTGGAAGCCTTCAATCGCGCCTCCAACGAGTTCGCATCGCGCCGGATGGACAAGAGCATCCGCGAGGCCCTGGCTGGCCACAAGATCGACGACATCAAGATTTAAGACCGAACATGACGACCCTGATTGTGCTCCCCCACGTGGAGCTGTGCCCCGAGGGCGCGGTGCTGGAGGCCGAACCCGGCCAGACCATCTGCGATACCCTGCTCGCCAACGACATCGAGATCGAGCACGCCTGCGAGAAATCCTGTGCGTGCACCACCTGTCACGTGATCGTGCGGGAAGGCTTCAACAGCCTCGAGCCGGCCGAGGAACTCGAGGAAGACCTGCTCGACAAGGCCTGGGGGCTTGAGCCCAACTCGCGCCTGTCGTGTCAGGCGGTGGTCGGCACCACGCCGCTGACCGTCGAGATTCCCAAGTACTCGATCAACATGGCCCGGGAGGGCAAGCACTGATGAAGTGGACTGACGTTCAGGAAATCGGCATCCAGCTGTCCGAAGCCCATCCCGATGTGAATCCGGAAAAACTCAACTTTGTTGACCTGATGCGCTGGGTGATGGCGCTGCCCGAGTTCAACGACGACCCCAAGCACTGCGGCGAACGGGTGCTTGAGGCGATCCAGCAAGCCTGGATCGACGAAGTGGCCTGAAGAAGGCCACGCGCGCCATGCCGGGCATCCACGATTTCGAGGTTGGCCGTCTTGGCGGCGGCGTGATCCGCTTTGCGGATTTCGCCGGCAAGGCGCTGCTGGTGGTGAATACCGCCAGCCGTTGTGGCTTTACGCCCCAGTACAAGGGCCTGGAGCAGTTGCACCAGCAGCTCGGGCCGCGCGGGCTGGTGGTAGTGGGGTTTCCGTGCAATCAGTTCGGCGCGCAGGAGCCGGGCACGGAAGACGAGATCGCGGCGTTCTGCGAACGAAATTACGGCGTGGATTTCCTGCTCACCGAAAAGGTGAATGTGAACGGCCCGGATGCCCATCCGGTGTTCGCGTATCTCACGGCGGCCCTGCCGGGTGTGCTCGGCAGTCGCGCCATCAAGTGGAACTTCACGAAATTCCTGGTGGACCGCAGCGGGACGCCGATCCGCCGCTACGCCCCGACGACGACGCCAGAAGCCCTGGCGGCAGACATCGAGGCGCTGCTCTAGGCGTAGCCTTCAGCGGGCGGTCGGGTCGGAGGGTTCGTTGAGGGACAGCCAGTACAGCCCGAGTTGGCCGACGGCCTGCAGAAAACGCTCGAAATCCACCGGTTTGCGGATGTAGCTGTTGGCGCCCAGCCGGTAGGCTTCAAAAATATCCTGGTGTTCCTTCGAGGTGGTCAGCACGACCACCGGGAGGAGGGCGGTGCGCTCGTCGGCGCGGATGCGCCGGAGCACCTCAAGACCGTCGATGCGCGGCAGCTTCAGATCCAGAAGCACGAAAGCCGGCATGACCAGGCTATCACGGGAACTGTACTGACCGGTGCAGAAAAGGTAGTCCAGCGCCTCGACGCCGTCCCTCGCCACGACGACCTGGTTGGCAATCTTGTTCTTGCTGAATGCGCGGAGCGTAAGTGCCTCATCGTCGGGATTGTCCTCGACGAGAAGGATGGGGCGATCGGTCGCCATGGCTACTCCTTGACCTTATTTATCGTTTTTGCCAGATTTTTTGTATGAGGGGGAAAGACGCTTTTCCCTCTCAGGCAAGATGATAAGTACGGCAGGCAGGCGACCGGGTTGACCTAATTCTCAAAAAGCGCTTGGTTTTACAACAATTGACCGGCTTGGAGGACAAATACCTTATCTTCGCCGCCGGGGGACGACAACCACGTAGGTGCGAGGGCCGGGAAGGCTTCGTCGACGATGTGCCGGTTGTGCCCTACTTCGATCGCCAGCAGGCCTTCCGGCTGCAGGAAACGGGGTGCGTCGGCCAGCAGCTTGCGCACCAGGTCGAGGCCATCTTCACCTGAGCCGAGGGCGATGCCAGGCTCGTGGAGGTATTCGGCCGGCAGCGATTCCATCGATTCGCGGGTGACGTAGGGCGGGTTGCTGAGGATGAAGTCGAAGCGCTGCTCGGGCACCGACGCAAAGCCGTCGGACTTCACCAGCGTGATGCGATCTTCCAGGCCGTAGGCAGCGATGTTGGCGGCGGCCACGTCGAGGGCGTCCTGGGAGATGTCCACAGCCGTGATGTGGGCGTTGGGGAAGGCGTGGGCCATCAGAATGGCCAGACAGCCGGAGCCGGTGCACATGTCCATGGCCGCGGTGACTTCTTCCGCGTCTTGAATCCACGGCGCAAAGCCGTCCTCGAGCAGCTCGGCAAAATACGAGCGGGGGATGATCACCCGCGGGTCCACTTCAAAGCGGAAATCCCCCAGCCAGGCTTCGCCGGTGATGTAGGCGGCGGGGAGCTTGTCCACCGCGCGCTTCTCGATGACTTCGAAGATGGCTTCCCGTTCGTCGCCGGGGATGCAGGCGTCGAGGAAGGGCTCGAGGCGATCCAGCGGCAGTGCGAGGGTGTGCAGGACGAGGTACACCGCTTCGTCGTAGGCATCCGGCAGGCCGTGGCCGAAATAGCAGCCGGCCCGGTTGAAGCGGGTGACGGCATAGCGCAGCCAGTCGCGAACGGTGACGAGCTCGGCCAGGGGGCCGTGCTCGTGTTCGTGGTCGTGCTCGTCTTCTTCCAGGTGGTCGTGGTGGTGGTCGTTCATGCCTTGTCCGATGCGGTGAGCAGGTTTTCGAGGGTGCGGCGGTAGATGTCCGACAGGGGCTGGATGGCGTCCACCGCGATGCATTCGTTGAGCTTGTGGATGGTGGCGTTCACCGGGCCGAACTCGACGACCTGCGGGCAGATGTCGGCGATGAAGCGGCCGTCGGAGGTGCCGCCGGTGGTGGAGAGCTCGGGGCTGATCGCAAGGGTGTCGCGGATGGCGGCTTCCATCGCGCCCACGAGGCTGCCGCGGGGCGTGAGGAAGGGCTTGCCGCCGAGGGTCCAGGCGAGGTCGTAATCAAGGCCGTGACGGTCGAGGACGGCGTGCACGCGGGCCTTGAGCTGGTCGGCGGTGTGCACGGTGGCGAAGCGGAAGTTGAACAGCACTTCCAGCGTGCCGGGGATGACGTTGGTGGCGCCGGTGCCGGCCTTGATGTTGGACATCTGCCAGGAGGTGGGCGGGAAGTATTCGTTGCCTTCGTCCCACTTCTCGGCGGCGAGTTCGGCCAGGGCCGGCGCGGCGAGGTGGATGGGGTTCTTCGCGAGGTGCGGGTAGGCGATGTGTCCCTGCACGCCCTTCACGGTGAGCTTGCCGGACAGGCTGCCCCGGCGGCCGTTCTTGATGGTGTCGCCGAGGGTGTTGGTGGAGGTGGGCTCGCCGACGATGCAGAAGTCGAGGGCTTCGCCGCGGGCGCGCAGGGTCTCGACGACCAGCGTGGTGCCGTGGGTGGCGTCGCCTTCCTCGTCGGAGGTGAGCAGCAGGGCGATGGAGCCGGCGTGGTCCGGGTGGGCGGCGACGAAGGCTTCGATGCCGGTGACGAAGGCGGCCAGCGATGCCTTCATGTCGGCGGCGCCGCGGCCGAACAGCAGGCCGTCACGCTCGGTGGGCTCGAAGGGATGGGAGGTCCAGGCTTCGAGCGGGCCGGTGGGCACCACGTCGGTGTGGCCGGCGAACACCACCAGCGGGCGGGCGGTGCCACGACGGGCCCACAGGTTGCTGACGCCGCCGCCATCGATGCGCTCGCAGACGAAGCCGAGGGGCGCCAGACGGCTGGCGATGAGATCGAGGCAGCCGGCGTCCTCGGGGGTGACCGACGGGCGCGCGATGAGGCTGCGGGTGAGTTCGAGCGTGGGGTTCATGCGTTGTCTTGTATTTGGTTGGGGCAGGCGATGCGCCCGCCGTCGCCCCTGGGCAGGGCGGATGGACGGCGGGGGGGGGTGGTACTGGGCTCAGTCGTCGTCGAGTTCGAGGGTGAACTCGCGGAAGGACGAGCCGTCCGGCTGGGTGCTTTCGAAGTCGATGGCCGACTGGTTGCGGCTGGCCTTTTCGTTGGTGTTGCCAAACTGGGCGTTGTTGATGAGCCAGGACAGGTTGGTCGGCGAATCGGAGTTGGTGAGGGCTTCCTCGAGGGTGATGACCTTTTCCTTGTAGAGCCGGAAGAGATCCTGCTCGAAGATGCGCGAGCCCTGGGCGAGGCTTTGTTCCATGGCCTCGCGGATCGCGGAGATTTCGCTTCGTTCGATGAGCTCGGCCACCTGACGGGAGTTGAGCAGGATCTCGACGGCCGGGATCCGCCCGCCGTCGGGCTTCTTGACGAGGCGCTGGGAGGCGATGCACTTGAGCGTTGCGGCGAGGTCGAGGGCCAGCAGCGCGCGGCCGTCCATCGGGAAGAAGCTGAAGATGCGGTTGAGGGCGTGGTAGGCGTTATTGGCGTGCAGCGTGGCGAGGCACAGGTGGCCGGTCTGGGAATACGACAGGGCGGCCTGCATCGTCTCGCGGTCGCGGATCTCGCCGATCAGGATGCAGTCGGGCGCCTGGCGCATGGCGTTCTTGAGGGCCTGCTGCCAGTCGTTGGTGTCCTGGCCGATCTCGCGCTGGTTCACGATCGACATCTTATGCTTGAACAGATATTCGATCGGGTCTTCGATGGTCAGGATGTGGCCCGAGCGGTTCTCGTTCCGGTGGTCGATCATCGAGGCGATGGTGGTGGACTTGCCCGAGCCGGTTGCGCCCACGACCAGGATGAGGCCGCGCTTCTCCATGATGATGTCGGCCAGCACCGGCGGCAGGCCGAGGCTTTCGAGGCGCGGGATGTCGCCCGAGATGTAGCGGACGACGATGGCGACGCTGTTGCGCTGCCAGAAGATATTGACGCGGAAGTTGCCCATGTCGCGCCGGCCGAAGGAGAGGTTCATCTCCCGGGTGCGCTCGAAGCGCTCGACCTGCTCGGGCGACATCATCTCGTAGGCCATGCGGTGGACCATTGTCGGGTCCATGGCCTGCTGGTTGATGGGCAGGGTGTTTCCGTCGATCTTGATGTGGATCGGAGTGCCGACGGTAATGAAGATGTCCGAGGCTTTCTTCTCGGCCATCAGGGCGAACAGCTTGTCGATGATCATCAGTCAGCTCCGGCGGCAGGCTGGGCCGCTTCAGGATTACCCCGGAGGGTTCCTGAGGGCGGCCCCGGGCGCGGGGTCAGTCGCGCAGCAGTTCGTTGATGCTGGTCTTGGCGCGGGTCTGGGCGTCGACCTTCTTCACGATCACGGCGCAGTACAGGCTGTACTTGCCGTCGGCGGAGGGCAGGTTGCCGCTCACCACCACGGAGCCTTCGGGCACGCGGCCGTACGTGACTTCGCCGGTGGCGCGGTCGTAGATCTTGGTGCTCTGGCCGATGTAGACGCCCATCGAGATCACGCAGTTGTCTTCGACGATGACGCCTTCGACGACTTCGGAGCGGGCGCCGATGAAGCAGTTGTCGCCGATGATGGTCGGGTTGGCCTGGAGGGGCTCGAGCACGCCACCGATGCCGACGCCGCCGGAAAGGTGCACGTTCTTGCCGATCTGGGCGCAGGAGCCGACGGTGGCCCAAGTGTCGACCATCGTGCCTTCACCGACGTAGGCGCCGATGTTCACGTAGGAGGGCATCAGCACCACGCCCTTGCTGATGAAGCTGCCCTTGCGCGCGACGGCGTTGGGCACCACACGGAAGCCACCGTGCTGGAAATCGTGCTCGGTGTAGTTGTCGAACTTGGTGGGCACCTTGTCGTAGTAGCGGGTGTCGCCGCCGGACAGCACCTTGTTGTCGTGGGTGCGGAAGTACAGCAGCACAGCCTTCTTGATCCACTGGTGGGTCACCCACTCGCCGTTGATCTTCTCGGCAACGCGCAGCTTGCCCTGGTCGAGTTCGTCGATGACGTGCTCGATGGCGCGCAGCTGTTCGCTGGTGGCGGTGGCGGGCGACAGCTCGGTGCGACGCTCCCAGAGGTCTTCAATGAGGGCGGCAAAGGGGTTTTCGTGATGGGGCATGATATGTACGAATACGGTCATGGATTGTTCGAAAGTTGTTGGGCGAAGGCGACGATTCGATTGGCCGCTTCGACGCACTCTGCCAAGTCGGCAACCAGCGCGATACGAACGAAGCCGGCACCGGGATTGATCCCGTGAGCCTCGCGGGCGAGGAAGCTGCCAGGCAGAACCGTCACATTATATTCAGCCTGCAGGCGGCGGGCGAACTCGGTGTCGGAAACCCCCAGGCGGGTGACGTTGGCCCACAGGTAGAAGCCGGCGTCGGGCAGGTCCACGTCTAGCCAGGGTTTCAGCATGGGGGTGATAACGGCGAACTTCTCGCGATATTGACGACGGTTTTCGGCCACGTGGGCCTCGTCGTTCCAGGCCGCGGCGGAGGCCGCCTGCACCGACGGGCTCATGGCGCAGCCGTGATAGGTGCGGTAGAGCAGGAAGCGCTTGAGGATCTCCGCGTCGCCGGCCACGAAACCGGAGCGCATGCCCGGCACGTTGGAGCGCTTGGACAGGCTGGAGAACATCACCACGTTGCGGAAATCCGTGCGGCCGAGGCGATGGGCGGCTTCGAGGCCACCGATGGGCAGGTGGGCGTCGTCGAAGTAGATCTCGGAATAGCACTCGTCGGCGGCGATCACGAAGCCGTAGCGATCCGACAGATCGAACAGTTGCTTCCACTCGTCGAGGGAGAGCACCTTGCCGGTGGGGTTGCCCGGCGAGCACACGAAGACCAGCTGGACGCGCTGCCAGACGGATTCGGGCACGGCGTCGAAATCCGACGCGAAGCGGTTGTCCGGCAGGTTGTTGACGAAGTAGGGCTTGGCCCCGGCCAGGTAGGCCGCGCCTTCGTAGATCTGATAGAACGGGTTGGGCGAGAGCACCAGGGCGTCCGGCTTGCTGCCGTCGATCACGCACTGGGCAAAGGCGAACAGTGCCTCGCGGGACCCGTTGACCGGCAGCACCTGGGTGGCGGCGCTCACCTTGGGCAGGCCGTAGCGGCGCTCCAGCCAGCCGGCGATCGACTGGCGCAGGGCGTCGGAGCCCTGGGTGGTCGGGTAGTTGGCGAGGCCGCCGAGGTTGTCGATGAGCGACTGCTTGATGAATTCGGGCGTGGCGTGCTGCGGCTCGCCGATGGACAGGCGGATCGCCGAATAGCCAGCCGGCGGCACGATGCCTTCGAAGAGGCCGCGCAGTTTTTCGAAGGGATAGGGGTGAAGATCCTGGAGGTGCGGGTTCACGTTCGGGGGATTTCCTGTGTTCGTCCTGGGGGCGGCCCGGCGCGGATGGCGGGGCGCAGAGGATAAATCGCCGTGTTGCGGTGGTGCAGGACAGGGCAAGACAAAGCCTGTGGCCTGATTTTTAACGAATGCTATTATAGCGTCCGCCGTTTATGTGGCAGTGCAGCAAGCGTGCTGCGCAAGTGCTTGCAGCTCCGTTTTCCCCAGCCTTTTTCCGAATTCCAGTGCGTCTCGCCAAACTCAAGCTCGCCGGTTTCAAGACCTTCGTCGATCCGACGACCGTGCTCACGCCCGGTAATCTGGTGGGCGTGGTGGGTCCGAACGGCTGCGGCAAATCGAACATCATCGACGCGGTGCGCTGGGTGCTGGGCGAATCGCGCGCCTCGGCGCTGCGGGGCGGCTCGATGATGGACGTCATCTTCAACGGCTCCACCACCCGCAAGCCGGTGTCCCGGGCCAGCGTCGAGCTGGTCTTCGACAATGCCGAAGGCAAGGCCGCCGGCCAGTGGAAGCCCTACGCCGAGGTGGCGGTCAAGCGCGTGCTCGACCGCAGCGGCGAATCGACCTACTTCATCAACGGCATGCAGGTGCGCCGGAAGGACGTGATCGATCTCTTCCTGGGTACCGGCCTCGGGCCGCGGGCCTACGCGATCATCGAGCAGGGCATGATCTCGCGGATCATCGAGGCCAAGCCCGAAGAAGTCCGCGGCTTTCTCGAGGAGGCCGCCGGCGTCACCAAATACCGCGAGCGGCGCAAGGAAACCGAAGGGCGCCTGTGCGACGCCCGCGACAACCTGACCCGTCTCGACGACATCCGCAGCGAACTCGGCCAGCAACTCGGCAAGCTCGAGCAGCAGGCCGCCATCGCCGAAAAGTACCGCCAGCTCAACGCCAGCCTGTCGGAGCGGCAGAACCTGCTGTGGCTGCTCAAGCGCAATGAGGCCCGCGCCGAACGCGCCCGGCTGGCCGAAGAGCTGGCCGACGCCACCCGGCGCATCGAGGCCGACTCGTCGCGCCTGCAGGAACTCGAAAGCCAGCTCGAAACCGCTCGCGAAGCCCAGCTTGAAGCCAACGAGGGCGTGCAGCACGCCCAGACCGCACTGTTTGCGGTGAGCTCCGAGCTCACCCGCCTCGAAGGCGAGCTTGCCCGCCTGCGTGACAGCCGGCGGATTCTCGAAAGCCGCCTCGCCCAGCTTGAGCGCGACGACGCCCAGTGGCGCAGCCAGCTGGAAAGCCTCGCCGCCGACAGCGAGCGCTGGCAGGGCCTGCTCGACCACGCCGCGATCCGCGCCGAACAGGCCGAGGCCCGCCACGCCGAGGTGGGCGACCGTCTGCCGGAGGCCGAGGAAGCCCTCAACGCCGCCGCCGCCGCCGCCGCCGCGATCCGCCGCGAACTCAACCAGGCCGAGCAGCAGATCCGCGTCGAAGACACCCACCGGGTGAGCAGCGAGCGCACGCTCGACACGCTGGCCCAGCGTCGCGCCCGGCTGCAGCAGGAAGAATCCGCCGTCCAGGCACCCGATCTGCGCATGGCCGCCGAGCGCGAGGCGGCGCTGGCGGCGGCCGAAGAAGCGCTGGATCAGCGTCAGTCCGATATCGCCGACGCCCAGACCCAGCTGCCCGCCGCCCAGCAGGCCCTCAAGCAGGCACTGGAAGCCGAACGCCAGGCCCAGCGCCACGCCACCGAGCTGCGGGCGCGGCGCGAAGCACTGGTGCAGTTGCAGAACAAGGTGCAGGTGCAGGGCCAGCTCGGCGACTGGATCAAGCGCCACAAGCTCGATGGGCTCAAGCCCCTGTGGCAGCGTATCCGCGTCGAGGCCGGGTGGGAGCTGGCCGTCGAGGCGGTGCTGCGCGAACGCCTCGCAGCCTTGCCGGCCGTGGACGGCAAGGTGGCGCTGGCCGCGCTGGCCGACAAGGTGCCGGGCGCCTTCGCCTTCCTGCTTGGCGGCAGCCCTGCTACGGGCGACACCATGCCGGCGCCGGAGGGCTGCCGGCCGCTGGTGGAGAAGGTCGGCGCCGATGGCGAACTCGCCGCGGTGCTCGAAAGCTGGCTGGCCCGGGTCTTCGTGGCCGACGATCTTGCCGCGTGGATCGATCGCCGCGAGTCGCTCGCCGCCGGCGTGGTGCTGGTCTCGCGGGATGGCCGCCTGCTGAGCCGTCACGCGCTGATCCACTACGCGCCGGATTCGCGCACCCACGGCGTCATCGAGCGCCAGCGGGAGATCGACCAGCTGGGCGCCGAAGTCGAGGCCGCCCAGGAAGCCGCCGCGATGGCGCGGGAATCCATGGCCGAGGCCGAGGCGCTCGCCACCCGCGTGCAGGATGCGCTCGCCAACCTGCGTCGCGACGCCCAGGCGCTGCAGGCGCGGGTGCATGCCGAGCAGGTCGAGGTGCTCAAGCTCAACCAGGCCCGGCAGCGCTACGAAGAGCGCTGCGGCCAGATCGAACGTGACCTGGGCGAGATCGCCCACGCCGAACAGGCCGAGCGCGATCGCCTGCTGCGCGCCGAGACCGAGCTCGAACGCAGCCGCGAGATGGCCGAGCTGCAGCGCGGCCGGCTGGATGCCGCCGAATCCGTGCGCCGCGAGCGCGAGAGCAGTCTGCGCGAGACCCGCGCGCTTGAATCCGCGCTCGCCCGCGAGCTGCAGGAAGCCCGCCATTCCGAGCGCGAGTGCGTGAGCAAGCTCGACGACATCGCCCGCAACCGGGCGCTCGCCGGCGAGCAGCTAGAGCGCATCGCCGAGGAGCTCACCGAGCGCCGCGAATCGCTGATGGAGATCGACGAGGTCTCGGTGTCTGCTGCGCTGCAGGAGGCCGTGGCCCTGCGAGCGACCCGCGAGACCGCGCTCGCCGCCAGCCGCAACACGCTGGAGGCCGCCAACGGCCAGCTGCGCGGGCTGGAGGAAGATCGCCAGCGCACCGAGCACGCAGCCGCGCCCCAGCGCGAGCGCGTCGCCGATCTGCGTCTGCGCGTCCAGGCCGTCGAGATGGCTGAAGCCCAGCACGCCGCTCGGCTCGAAGAAGCCCAGGCCGACGAGGCGGCACTGGCGCCGCTGCTGGTACCGGATCTGAAGGAAGGTTCGCTGCAGCGCGAGGTGGCTCGCCTTGGCCGTGAGATCGCCGAGCTGGGGCCGGTCAATCTGGCGGCGCTCGACGAGCTGAAAGCGGCGTCGGAGCGGAAAAATTACCTCGACGTGCAGACAGAGGATCTGCTAGGTGCGATCGAAACCCTTGAAGATGCCATTCGTCGGATCGACCGGGAGACGCGAGAGCAGCTTCAAGAGACGTACAATACGGTTAATCACCATTTCGGGAATCTCTTCCCGATGCTCTTCGGAGGGGGTGAAGCGCGGCTGGTGCTTACTGGCGACGAGATTCTCGATGCGGGCATCTCGATCGTCGCCCAGCCGCCCGGCAAGAAGAACAGTTCCATCCAGCTGCTTTCGGGCGGGGAAAAGGCACTGACCGCGATTGCGCTGGTATTTTCGATGTTCCAGCTCAACCCGGCGCCGTTCTGCATGCTGGATGAGGTGGATGCACCACTCGACGATTCCAACACCGAGCGCTACTGCCAGATGGTCAAGCGCATGTCGTCGCAGACCCAGTTCGTGTTCATCAGCCACAGCAAGATCACGATGGAAATCGCGGAGCAGCTGGTGGGCGTCACGATGCAGGAGCAGGGTGTGTCGCGGGTGGTGGAAGTGGATATTGAAGAAGCACTGCGTCTTGCGGAAGCTGCCGCGGCGTGATGCGGGAAACAAGGGATTTCGATGGCAATCAGTGACTTGCAGATGGGTCTGGTCGGTGCTGGCGGCGTTGTCGTCGTCGGCATCTTTGCGTTCAACAAGTGGCAGGAGCGCAAGCACCGCAAGAAGATGGATGCGCTCGACAATGTCCAGCCCCTCGGCGGCGAGGCGTCGTCCCGTCCGGCGTCTGCCGACCGGCTCGAGCCGGTGATCGGTGGTGAGGCGCCGGCGCGGCCCCAGCCCAGCGCTCAGGACGTCAAGGACGCCAGCGCCCGGCGCGTGCCGCCGCTGTTGCCCATCGAGGTGGACGAGCGGGCCGACTGGGTGGTGCGCATCGAGGCCATTGAGCCGGTGGTGGGTGGCCGCCTGTGGCAGGCCGCAACCGAGCAGCTCGATGGGCCGGCCAAGCCGCTGCGCTGGTTCGGTTTTTCGGATACCGACAATCGCTGGGAGCTCGTCGGCGCGAACACGGCTGCCAGCTATCACTGGGTGTGTGCCGCGCTGCAGCTGGTGGACCGCCGCGGCCCCGCCAGCGACGGCGACCTAACCCGGCTGGGCGCCGGCCTGCAGCGCATGTGCGACCTGTTCATGGCCATCCCGTCGCTGCCGGCCAAGGCCGATGCGCTGACCCGTGCCGCTGACCTCGACCGCCTGTGTGCTGGTGTGGACATCCAGATCGGCGTCAATGTGGTGGCCCGCGACCAGGGTTTCGCTGGCACCAAGCTGCGCGGCCTGGCCGAGGCGGCCGGGCTTGAGCTGATGAGCGACGGCAGCTTCCATGCCCGCGACGAGCTTGGCGTGAGCCAGTTCGTGCTGTCAAACCTGGAGCCTGTCCTGTTTGCAGCCGAAGAGATGCGCGGCCTCGTCACCCAGGGCGTCACCTTGACCCTCGACGTGCCGCGGGTTGCCGACGGCGTACGCGTCTTCGAGCGGATGATGGGCGTTGCCCAGCAGCTCGCCGATGCCCTTGGCGGCGCGGTGGTCGATGACAACCGCTCGCCCTTCGGCGACAAGGCCGTGGGCCTGATTCGCGCCCAGATCGAGCAGTTCCAGGGGCAGATGGCGGAGCAGGGCATCGCACCGGGTTCCCCGCTGGCCCTGCGCCTGTTCTCCTGAGCGGGGCATCCTGGTGGCAGCAAGTCCCGAAACCTGCGCGCGGGTTGCGGCCCTGCGCGCGGAGATCGCCGCGCATGATCACGCGTACTACGTGCTGGCCGAGCCCACTGTGCCGGATGCAGAGTACGACCGCCTGTTCCGCGAGCTCCAGGATCTGGAGTCCGCCCATCCCGAACTCGTCACCCCCGATTCGCCCACTCAGCGGGTAGGCGGCGCGCCGTCGCCCGAGCTGGCGTCGGTGCAGCATGTGGTGCCGATGTTGTCGATCCGCACCGAGACCGACACCACCGACCAGGGCGCCGTGGCCTTCGACGCCCGGGTGCGCCGGGCGCTGGGGCTGGATGAATCCGCGCCGCCGGTGGGCTACGCCGCCGAGCTCAAGTTTGACGGCCTCGCCATCAGCCTGCGCTACGAGAACGGCGTGCTGGTCCAGGCCGCCACCCGCGGCGACGGCAGCACCGGCGAGGACGTGACCCGCAATGTGCGTACGCTGCGCAAGGTGCCGCTGCGCCTTCGTGGCGACGCGCCGGCGGTGCTGGAGGTCCGCGGCGAGATCTACATGCGCCGTGACGACTTCGAGCGCCTCAACGCCGCCCAGGCTGCTGCCGGGCAGAAGATTTTCGTCAATCCGCGTAACGCGGCTGCCGGCAGCCTGCGCCAGCTCGACCCCAACATCACCGCCCAGCGCCCGCTGTCCTTCTTTACCTACGGCCTGGGTGAGGTGGTCGGCTGGGCGATGCCCGATACCCATAGCGCCATCCTCGACGCGCTGGCGGCCTTCGGCCTGCCGGTGTGCGAGCACCGCCGCTGCGTGGCGGGGCCGGAAGGTCTCGCGCAATTCCACGCCGACATGGCGGCGCTTCGCGAGTCGCTGCCCTTCGACATCGACGGCGTGGTGTACAAGGTGGATTCGATCGTCCGTCAGCGTGAGCTGGGTTTCGTCTCCCGCGAGCCGCGCTGGGCCGTGGCCCACAAGTATCCGGCCCAGGAAGTCGCCACCCGGCTGCTGGGCATCGACGTGCAGGTGGGCCGCACCGGGGCGATCACGCCGGTGGCGCGGCTCGAGCCTGTGTTTGTCGGCGGCGTGACGGTGACCAACGCGACGCTGCACAACCAGGGCGAGATCGATCGCAAGGACGTGCGGATCGGCGACTGGGTGGTGGTGCGCCGTGCCGGCGACGTGATTCCCGAGGTGGTCGGCCCGATCCCTGAGCGACGTGAAGGTGAATTGCCGCGCTTCGATCTGCTGGCCGCCATCGAGCACAAGTGCCCTGAGTGCGGTTCCCACGTGGTGCGTGGCGAGGACGAGGCCGTGGCGCGCTGCACCGGCGGACTGTTCTGTCCGGCCCAGTGCAAGCAGGCGCTACTCCATTTTGCCGGGCGTCGCGCGGTGGATATCGACGGGCTCGGCGAGCAGATCGTGAATCAGCTGGTCGGCGCCGGCATCGTGAAGACGCCGGCCGATCTTTACGACGCCGGCAAGGTGAACGCCGAGGTGCTTGCCGGGCTGGAGCGGATGGGCGAGAAATCCGCCACCAACCTGGTCGCCGCGATCGACAAGAGTCGTGACACCACGCTGGCGCGCTTCATCTTCGCGCTGGGCATCCGCAACGTGGGCGAGACGACCGCCAAGGATCTTGCGCGCCACTTTGGCAAGCTCGACGGCCTGCTGGCCGCCGACGAAACCGTGCTGCTGCAGGTGCCAGACGTCGGGCCGATCGTCGCCAGGTCGATCGTCGAATTCTTTGCCGAGGCCCACAACCGCGAGATCATCGAGCGGTTGCGCGAGGCCATGCGCTGGCCCGAGACCGAACCCGCCGCGGTGCCCGAGGTGGGCGCTTTCACCGGCAAGACCTTCGTGCTGACTGGCACACTGCCCACGCTCCGGCGCGACGAGGCGGCGGCGATGATCGAGGCGGTGGGCGGCAAGGTCGCTGGCTCCGTCTCCAAGAAGACCGATTACGTGGTGGCCGGCAGCGATGCCGGCAGCAAGCTCGAGAAGGCGCAAGCCCTGGGCGTGACCATTCTTGACGAAGCGGGTTTGCAGGCCTTGCTCGCCCCGGTGGATACTGCGCCCGCCGATAGGCAGATTGGATTGTTTGAGGAAGATCGATGAAAAAAGTTACGAAGGCGGTGTTTCCGGTAGCAGGCCTCGGCAGCCGTTTCCTGCCGGCGACCAAGGCAAGTCCCAAGGAAATGATGCCGATCGTCGACAAGCCGCTGATCCAGTACGCGGTGGAGGAGGCCGTGGCTGCTGGCGTAACCGATCTGGTGTTCATCACCGGTCGCTCGAAGCGTGCCATCGAGGATCACTTCGACAAGGCCTACGAGCTCGAGACCGAACTCGAGATGCGTGGCAAGGCCGAGCTGCTGAAGATCGTCCGCGACACCGTGCCGTCCCACGTCAACTGCATCTACATCCGCCAGGCCGAAGCGCTGGGCCTGGGCCACGCGGTGCTGTGCGCGGCGCCGGTGGTGGGCGACGAGCCCTTCGCGGTGCTCCTCGCCGACGATCTGCTCGACGGTCAAGGCGATCTGCCGGTGATGCGTCAGATGGTGGATGTGTACAACTACAACCGCTGTTCGGTGCTCGGCGTGATGAACGTGACGCGGGAGCAGACCAAGCAGTACGGCATCGTCAGCACCCAGCGCGACGACGGCGAGATCCAGCGCGTGACCGGCATCGTCGAGAAGCCGAAGCCCGAGGAGGCGCCGTCCACCCAGGCGGTGATCGGCCGCTACATCCTTACCGGGCGGATCTTCGATCACCTGCGCCAGCTCAAGCCGGGCGCCGGTGGCGAGCTGCAGCTCACCGATGCGATCGCCTCGCTGCTGCAGGAAGAAGCCGTGCTTGCCTACCAGTTCAAGGGCGTGCGCTACGACTGCGGCTCGAAGCTGGGCTACCTGCAGGCCACCGTCGAGCTGGGGCTGAAGCACCCCGAGGTGGGCGCCGAGTTTGCGGCCTTCCTTGCCAGCCGTTGCGCCAACATGGCCGGATGACTCACCGTGACAGACGATAAAAAACGCGGCCGATGTGGCCGCGTTTTTTTTGAACCGCCGCCCGAGCCGGGTTGCCCCGGTCGGGTTGAAGAGGCTTACGCCTCGTCGCGGGCAGCGCGCTTGCGCTCGTGTTCCTTGAGGTAACGCTTGCGCAGGCGGATGTTCTTCGGGGTGATCTCGACGATCTCGTCATCGGCGATGAATTCGATGGCGGATTCGAGGGTCAGCTGGATCGGGGTGATCAGGCGCACGGCTTCGTCGGTGCCGGAGGCGCGCACGTTGGTGAGCTGCTTGCCCTTGATCGGGTTCACGACGAGGTCGTTGTCGCGGGTGTGGATGCCGATGATCATGCCTTCGTACAGCGCATCGCCCGGGCTCACGAACATGCGGCCGCGATCCTGCAGCTTCCACAGGGCGTAGGCCACGGCTTCACCGTCGTCCTGGGAGATCAGCACGCCGTTGCGACGCTCGCTCATGGTGCCGGCCATCGGGCCGTAGTCGTCGAACACGTGGCTGGCGAGGCCGGTGCCGCGGGTGAGGGTCAGGAATTCACCCTGGAAACCGATCAGGCCGCGGGCCGGGATGCGGTATTCGAGGCGCACGCGACCCTTGCCGTCCGGCTGCATGTCCTGCATTTCGCCACGGCGGCGGCCGAGTTCTTCCATCACGCCGCCCTGGTGACCTTCTTCCACATCGATGGTGAGCATTTCGTACGGCTCGCACTTTACGCCGTCGATGTCCTTGAACACCACGCGCGGACGGCCGACGGCCAGCTCGTAGCCTTCGCGGCGCATGTTTTCGAGGAGGATGGTGAGGTGCAGTTCGCCACGGCCGGACACCTGGAAGGTGTCGGAGTCGCCGGTGTAGTCGACGCGCAGGGCGACGTTCTTCAGGAGTTCCTTGTCGAGGCGCTCGCGGATCTGGCGGCTGGTGACGAACTTGCCTTCACGGCCGGCCAGCGGGGAGTTGTTGACCATGAAGTTCATGGTCAGGGTGGGCTCGTCGACCGCGATCGGAGTCATCGGCTCGATGTTGTCCGGGTCGCACAGGGTGACGCCGATGTTCACCTGGTCGATGCCCGACACCAGCACGATGTCGCCGGCTTCGGCGGATTCGGCGGGGCTGCGCTCGAGGCCCTTGAAGGTGAGGATCTGGCTGATCTTGGCCTTGCCGCGGTTCTCGTCGCCGTACATCACGACGACTTCCTGGTTCGGCTTGATGCGGCCGCGCTTGATGCGGCCGATGCCCAGCTGGCCGATGTAGGTGGAGTAGTCGAGCGAGCAGACCTGCAGCTGCAGGGGCGCTTCGGCGTCCACGTCGGGCTGGGGCACGTGTTCGAGGATGGCTTCGTACAGCGGGGTCATGTCGGTGCCGGGCTTGTCGGCGTCGAGCATGGCGTAGCCGTTGAGCGCGGAGGCGTACACGACCGGGAAGTCGAGCTGCTCGTCGGTGGCGCCGAGCTTGTCGAACAGGTCGAAGGTGTGGTTGATGACCCAGTCGGGGCGGGAGCCCGGACGGTCGATCTTGTTGATCACGACGATGGGCTTGAGGCCGAGGGCCAGGGCCTTGCGGGTCACGAAGCGGGTCTGGGGCATCGGGCCTTCGACGGCATCGACCAGCAGCAGCACACCATCAACCATCGACAGCACGCGCTCGACCTCGCCGCCGAAGTCGGCGTGGCCCGGGGTGTCGATGATGTTGATGTGGGTGTCGCCGTACTGCACGGCACAGTTCTTGGCGAGGATGGTGATGCCCCGCTCTTTTTCGAGATCGTTGCTGTCCATCACCCGTTCGCTGACCTGCTGGTTTTCACGGAAGGTGCCGGACTGGCGCAGGAGCTGGTCGACGAGGGTGGTCTTCCCGTGGTCGACGTGGGCGATGATGGCAATGTTGCGGATGGCGCGGGACATGGGGTTGGATACCGAAGTACTTGTAAACCCAAAATTTTACCACGCTTTTGCGCAACGCAGCATCGGTGCGCGGAGCGGTCGGGGTCTGGCTGCGTGATAAGATCCCCGGCCCACACGGTTTTATGAGGAGTTGTCCGGCATGCTGGCAATCATCGGCGGTAGCGGTCTTACCCAACTGGCCAACCTGAACGTGATCCGCCGCGAGGTGATGCGCACGCCCTACGGCGAGCCGTCGGGCGCCCTGACTTTCGGGCAGCTGTGCGAGCATCCGGTGGTCTTTCTGGCCCGTCACGGCTACGGCCATACGATTCCGCCCCATCGGGTGAACTACCAGGCCAACCTGTGGGCGCTGCGCGAGGCGAAGGCCGACGCGATCATCTCGGTGGCGTCGGTCGGTGGCATCCGCGACGACCTGGGGCCGGGCGTGCTGGTGGTGCCGGACCAGATCATCGACTACACCTGGGGCCGCAAGAGCACCTTCCACGAGAGCTCCGAGCAGCCGGTGGTGCATATCGACTTCACGCGGCCGTACGACGAGGTCGTGCGCCAGCGCATTCTTGCGGCGGCGGTGGCGGCGGGTCAGCCGGTGGTGAATGGGGGCGTGTATGCGGCAACCCAGGGCCCGCGGCTCGAAACCGCGGCCGAAATCAACCGGCTGGAGCGGGACGGTGCTGACGTGGTGGGCATGACCGGCATGCCCGAGGCGGCCCTCGCGCGGGAACTGGGCATTCCGTACGCCGCGATCAACGTGGTGGCCAATTTTGCAGCCGGCCGCGGCAACAGTGCGGCGCAGATCTGCTTCGGCAGCATCGACGTGGTGCTGCGCGAGGCGATGGGCCGGGTCCGCGAGGTGCTGGAGCACATCTGCGAAGGGCCGGCGAAATGATTCGCGAGGTACTGCGGATGGGGGATCTGCGTCTGCTGCGGCGGGCGCAGCCGGTGACGGCCTTCGGCACGCCGGAGCTCGCAGCGCTGATCGCCGACATGCGCGACACGATGGCGCATCTTTCCGGTGCCGGGCTGGCGGCGCCGCAGATCGGCGTCGATCTGCGGGTGGTGATCTTTGGTGGCGGGCCGAGCCCGCGCTATCCGGATGCGGCCTCGGTGCCCGATACGGTGCTGATCAACCCGGTGCTATCGCCCTTGTCGGAAGACGAAGAGGGGGGCTGGGAAGGTTGCCTGTCCGTGCCAGGGCTGCGGGGCTGGGTGCCCCGCTGGGCATCATTACGCTATACCGGCTTCGACGCCGATGGTGCGCCCATCGACCGGGTTGCGGAGGGCTTTCACGCCCGGGTGGTGCAGCACGAGTGCGACCACCTGGACGGCATCCTGTACCCGATGCGGGTGCGGGATTTCACCCGCTTCGGGTTCACCGAGGTGCTGTTTCCGGGCACCCCGGCGGCGGACGGCGACTGACGCTCAGATCGCCAGCTTTTCGAGCAGTTCGGTCTCGATCTTGAGGACCTGGGTGTCCTGGGTGAGGTTGGGGCCGCTGATCAGGAAGGTGTCCTCGACCCGCTCGCCGAGGGTGGCGATCTTGGCGGTGTGCAGGTTGATCCCGTTGCTGGCGAGGGTTTCGGCCACGCCGAAGAGCAGGCCCGGGCGGTCGGCGGCGGTTACCGACATGATGTAGTGCTGGCCGCGCTCGTCGGGTTCGATGGTTACGCCGGGCGTGATCGGGAAGTGCTTGACCTCCCGTGACAGGCGGCCACTGGCCGGCTGGTCAATGGGCGAATCCGGGTCGCTGAGGCGCTCGGTCAGGTCGTGTTCGAGCAGGTTGATCACGTCCCGGTAATGGGTTTCCTGGCCCGGATCGAGCAGCAGGAAGCTGTCGAGCGCGTAGCCATGGCGGGTGGTGTGGATCTTGGCGTCGGCGATGGTGAAGCCGAGGCGCGCAAAGAAGCCGCACAGCCGCACGAAGATGTCCTTCTGGTCCTTCATGTAGACCATCACCTGCAGCCCCTCGTCGCCATGGGTGGGGCGGGCCTTGACGACGGGCACATCGGATTCGACCCGGTAGTAGAGCATCCGCGCGTGCCAGGCGACTTCCTCGGCGTCGTGGCGCATGAAGTAAACGGTATCGAGCTGGGCCCACAGTTTGTCTTCGGTGCCCGGGCGCAGGCCGTAGTAGCGCAGCAGGTTGCGGGCGTCGTCCTGGCGCAGGGGTGTGCCGAGGGCCTGGTGGGGGGTGGCGCCGCGCAGGAGGCGCTGGGTGGCGAAGAAGAGGTCTTCGAGCAGCTTGCCCTTCCAGCCGTTCCAGACCTTTGGGCTGGTGCCGCGGATGTCGGCGTGGGTGAGGATGTAGAGGGCCGTGAGGCGGCGCTCGGTTTTCACCAGATCGCCGAAGCGACGGATCACGTCGAGATCGGACATGTCCTGCTTCTGGGCCACGTTGGACATGGACAGGTGGTGTTCCACCAGCCATTCGACGAGCGCGGTGTCGGTCTCGTCGAGCCCGTGGGCGGAGCAGAACTCCCGCGCGTCCTTCATGCCGAGCTTGGAGTGGTCGCCGCCGCGGCCCTTGGCAATGTCGTGAAACAGCGCCGCGATGTAGATCAGCCAGGGCTTCTCGAAGCTGGTGGCGAGCCGCGTGAGCAGCGGGTATTCGTGGGCGTGTTCCGACACCATGAAGCGGCGCACGTTGCGCAGCACCTGCATGATGTGTTGATCCACGGTGTAGACGTGGAACAGGTCGTGCTGCATCTGCCCGACGATTCGGCGCCAGGCCGGCAGGTAGAAGCTGAGGATGCCGTACTGGTTCATCCGGCGCATCTCCTGCACCACGCCGCGTTTCTGCTGGAGCAGGCGCAGGAACAGCGCCCGGTTGGCCGGATCGTGGCGGAACTCGGCGTTGATCAGCTTGCGGCCGCGCCACAGGGCGCGCAGGGTGCGGGCGGTCATGCCCTTGAGCTCGGAGCGCTGCTGGAGGATCAGGAAGCATTCGAGCAGTGCGCTCGGGTGGCGGTCGAAGACGCCTTCGTCGCGCACGTCGAGGAGCTCGCGCACGCACTGGAAGCGCTCGTTTATGTTGATCGCCGCCGGGTAGCGGTTGGGGAAGAACTCAGCCCAGAAATTCTGCAGCAGGATGGTGTTGAGCTGGGTGACCTTCTTGGCCGTTCGGTAGTACTCCTGCATGAAGACTTCCGACGCCCGGCGGTGCTCGTTGGCCTCGAAGCCGAATCGATGGGCGAGCTTTTCCTGGTGGTCGAAGAGCAGGCGGTCTTCCCGGCGCCCGGCGATGTGGTGCAGGCGGATGCGGGCGTGCTGCAGGAAGCGTTCGAGGTCGCGCAGCTCGGTGGCTTCCTCGGCGGTGACGAGGCCGTGGCTGGCGAGGTCGCGCCAGTGGGTGCCAAAGCCCGCCGCCCGGCTGATCCAGCCGATGATCTGGAGGTCGCGCAGGCCGCCCGGGCTTTCCTTGCAGTTGGGCTCAAGCGAGTAGGGCGTCTCGTTGTGGCGGGTGTAGCGCTGCTCCTGTTCGAGGCGCTTGGCCTTGAAGAACTGCCCGACGTTGAGCGCGCTTCGCAGTTGCTCGGTGAAGCGATCGAAGAGCCGCGTGTTGCCACCGATCAGCCGGGCTTCGAGGAGGTTGGTCATCACCGTCACGTCGAGGCCGGCTTCTTCGATGCACTCGTCGATGGTGCGCACGCTGTGGCCGATGTCGAGGCCGACGTCCCACAGCAGCCCGATCATCTGGGTGAGGCGTTCGCTCAGATCGTGATCCGGCTCCCGGTCGAGGAGGAACAGCAGATCCACATCGGAGAAGGGAAACAGCTCCTCACGACCATAGCCGCCCACGGCAACAAGACTCGCCGAGGCGGGGATGCCGAACTCCTTCCAGATGTCCACCAGCACCCCGTCCACCAGCCGGGACCGGCCCTTGAGGATGGGCTCGGTCAGCGGATGGGCTTCGTAGGCGGTGCGGAGTGCCTCGCCGCCGCTTTTCAGGCGGCTCTTGAAGCGGGTGATGAGCTCCCGGGAAGCTTCGGGAGTTGGCGCGGCGGGCACGGTCTGGGACATCTTGGACGGGTCAGGGCTTGATCTGGGCAGAGTAGGGGGCAACGACGTCCGGGCGGGGCGGGCTGCCGGCCGACAGGGTGAGCACCTCGACGCCGGTCTCGGTGACCAGCACCATGTGCTCCCACTGGGCGGACAGGCTGCGGTCGCGGGTCACGATGGTCCAGCCGTCGGGCAGTTCGGAGATCGCGGCCTTGCCGGCGTTGATCATCGGCTCGATGGTGAAGATCATCCCGGGCTTGAGCTCGATGCCGGTACCTGGCTTGCCGTAGTGCAGCACCTGGGGCTCTTCGTGGAAGTTCGCGCCGATGCCGTGGCCGCAGAACTCGCGCACCACTGAGAAGCCATTGCCTTCGGCGTGTTTCTGGATGGCGGCGCCGATGTCGCCGAGGTGCGCGCCGGGCTTGACCTGGGCGATGCCCAGCCACATGCATTCATAGGTGATCTGGCACAGGCGCTTGGCGCGGATCGAGGTTTCGCCGACGATGAACATCCGGCTGGTGTCGCCGTGGTAGCCGTCCTTGATGACGGTGATGTCCAGATTGACGATGTCCCCCTTCTTGAGGATCACCTTTTCGTTCGGCACGCCGTGGCAGACCTGATGATTCACCGAGGTGCAGATCGACTTCGGGTAGGGCGTGTAGCCCGGCGGCGCGTAGTTGAGCGGGGCGGGGATGCAGCCCTGCACATTGACCATGTACTCGTGGCACAGGCGGTCGATCTCGCCGGTGCTGACGCCGGCTTTCACGAAGGGGGTGATGTAGTCGAGCACTTCCGAGCCGAGGCGGCCCGCGATACGCATCTTTTCGATTTCTTCCGGCGTTTTTATGGTGACGCTCATGAGGCTTGATCTGCTGGGGTTTTCCGACCGGATAGGCTAGCTCATGCGGCCTTCCGGGGCAATCCGGTTATCCCCGGTGCTGCGCTGCACATCCCGGCCTTGAGGGGTTTAACCGTATCCTGCTACAATCTGCGGCTTGTCTGGCAAGGGTGCCAGGCAAAATACACACGTCCGGCCCATTGGGGTCCGGCGGATGTTGCCACCTGGTACGGTGCGGCATTCGCGGCTAAGCGTGGCTTCGCGATGGCGAGGTCGGCAGGTCGGGCGGCGGTCAAACCTCAGTAACTGGAGTTACACAATGTCTGTCACCATGCGTCAAATGCTCGAAGCGGGCGTCCACTTCGGCCATCAAACCCGTTTCTGGAACCCGAAGATGGCCCCGTTCATCTTCGGTCAGCGCAACAAGATCCACATCGTCAACCTCGAAAAGACCCTCGTCAAGTACAACGAGGCGATGGATTTCGTGCGCAAGCTGGCTGCCAACCGCGGCACCATCCTGTTCGTCGGCACCAAGCGTCAGGCCCGCGAAATCGTGGCTGAAGAAGCTGCGCGCGCCGGCATGCCTTTCGTCGATGAGCGCTGGCTGGGTGGCATGCTCACCAACTTCAAGACCGTCAAGGTTTCCATCAAGCGCCTGAAGGACATGGAAGCCATGGTCGAAGACGGCTCCATCGAGCGCCTGTCCAAGAAGGAAGCCCTGATGGCCTCCCGCGAGCTCGAGAAGCTGCAGAAGAGCCTGGGCGGCATCAAGGATCTGGGCGGTCTGCCGGATGCGCTGTTCGTCATCGACGTCGGCTACCACAAGATCGCCATCACCGAAGCCAACAAGCTGGGCATCCCGGTTGTGGCCGTGGTCGATACCAACCACTCCCCCGAAGGTGTGGATTTCGTGATCCCGGGTAACGATGACTCCTCCCGCGCCATCCGCCTGTACGCCCGTGGCGTCGCCGATGCTGTGCTGGAAGGCAAGAATGCCGTGATCCAGGAAATCGTTGCCGCCGGCTCCGACGAGTTCGTCGAAGTGGAAGACGGCACCGAAGAGCAGGCCTGATCCCTCTCAATGGGCGCCTTGGGCGCCCATTCAGCATCCGACTGAACATCATTCAATTAGATATCCAGGAGCAAACATGGCGGAAATCACCGCAAGCATGGTCAAGGAGCTGCGCGAAAAGACCGACGCGCCCATGATGGAATGCAAGAAGGCCCTGTCCGAAGCCGCTGGCGACATGGACAAGGCTGAAGAAATCCTGCGCGTCAAGCTGGGCAACAAGGCCTCCAAGGCTGCCGCCCGCGTGACCGCTGAAGGCATCGTTGGCGTGTACATCTCCGCCGACGCCAAGCTCGGCGCGATGGTTGAAGTGAACTGCGAGACCGACTTCGTTGCCAAGAACGACGACTTCCTGGCGCTGGTCAAGAATGTTGCCGAACTCGTCGCCACCAGGAACCCGGCCGACGTCGAAGCCCTGTCCGCGCTGGAAATCGACGGTCAGACCGTTGAAGAAGTCCGCAAGGCGCTGGTTGGCAAGATCGGTGAGAACATGTCCATCCGCCGCTTCGTCCGTACCGAAGCCAAGGGTGCCGTTGCCAGCTACATCCACGGCGGCGCCAAGATCGGCGTGCTGATCGACCTCGTGGGTGGTGATGAAGCCCTGGCCAAGGATCTGGCCATGCACATCGCCGCTTCCAAGCCGAAGTCCCTCGACGCCTCCGGTGTTCCCGCCGAGCTGCTGGATGTCGAGCGTCGCATCGCCATCGAGAAGGCCCGCGAAGCCGGCAAGCCGGAAGCCATGCTCGAGAAGATCGCCGAAGGCACCGTCCAGAAGTTCCTGAAGGACGTGACCCTGCTGGATCAGGTCTTCGTGAAGGCTGAAGACGGCAAGCAGACCGTGGCCCAGCTGCTGAAGGCCAAGGGCGCGTCGGTTGCCGGTTTCACCCTGTACGTCGTCGGCGAAGGCATCGAGAAGAAGGTGACCGATTTCGCCGCCGAAGTGGCCGCCCAGGCCGCTGCTGCTGCCCAGAAGTAAGGGAGTAGCCTGACGATGAGCCAGCCCGCCTACAAACGCATTCTCCTCAAGCTCTCCGGCGAAGCCCTGATGGGCGACGACGCCTACGGCATCAACCAGGAAGTCGTTTCCGGCATCGTTCGCGATGTGGTCGAGGTGACCCGACTTGGGGTCGAGATCGGGATTGTGATTGGCGGCGGGAACATCTTCCGTGGCATGGCGGGGGCTGCGTCCGGCATGGACCGCGCCACCGCCGACTACATGGGGATGCTGGCCACCGTCATGAACGCCATGGCCCTTGCGGACGCCTTTCGCGCCGCCGGGGTCAATGCGCGGGTTCAGTCCGCGCTGCGGATCGACCAGGTGGTCGAGCCGTACATCCGTGGCAAGGCCATCCGCTACCTTGAAGAAGGTCGCGTCGTCATCTTTGGTGCCGGCACCGGCAATCCGTTCTTCACGACGGACACCGCTGCAGCCCTGCGCGGTTCCGAAATTGGTGCGGACATCGTGCTGAAGGCCACCAAGGTGGATGGCATCTACACCGCCGACCCGAAGAAGGATCCGGCCGCCACGCGTTTCCAGCGAATTTCCTTTGACGAAGCGATCGCCCGCAACCTCGCCGTGATGGATGCGACCGCGTTCGCGCTGTGCCGCGACCAGCGTCTTCCGATCAACGTCTTCAGCCTGTTCAAGAGCGGTGCGCTCAAGCGCGTCGTGATGGGCGAGGACGAAGGTACGCTGGTCTATTGCTGAGGATGAATCGATGATCCCGGAACTCAAGAAAACTACCGAAGCCAAGATGCAGAAGTCCATCGAGGCGCTCAAGCTGGATCTCGCGAAGGTGCGTACCGGCCGCGCGAGCACGGGCATTCTGGATCACGTGATGGTCGATTATTACGGTAGCCCGGTGCCGGTCAATCAGGTGGCCAACATCACCCTGATCGACGCCCGCACGATTGGTGTGCAGCCCTGGGAAAAACCGATGATCGGCAAGGTCGAGAAGGCCATCCGAGATTCCGACCTGGGTCTCAATCCGTCGTCCCAGGGCGAAGTGATCCGCGTTCCGATGCCGGCGCTGACCGAAGAGCGTCGCAAGGAACTGATCAAGGTCGTCAAGCATGAAGGTGAAGGGGCCAAGGTGGCCGTGCGCAATCTGCGCCGGGACGCCAACGCCTCCCTGAAGGATGCCCTGAAGGCCAAGACGATCTCGGAAGACGATGAGCGTCGTGCCCAGGATGACGTCCAGAAGCTGACCGACAAGGCAGTGGTCGAAATCGACAAGCTTCTCGCACAGAAAGAACAAGAGCTGATGCAGATCTGACCATCCGGTCAGTGTCTGCTTTCCCGGTTCTTTTCAGGCGGAGATTACATGGTGCGATTGCCGTTTACCAGCTCCACGCGGGGCGTACCTGAGGCTGCGCAGGTTCCGCGGCATATCGCGATCATCATGGACGGCAACGGGCGTTGGGCGCGAAAGCGCCTGATGCCACGGGTTGCGGGCCATGCCAAGGGCGTCGATTCCCTGCGCGAAGTCATCCGCACCTGCCTCGATCGCGGCGTCGAATATCTGACCGTCTTTGCCTTCAGCTCCGAGAACTGGCGTCGTCCGAAGGACGAGGTCTCGTTCCTGATGCAGCTGTTCGTGAAGTCGCTCAAGGCCGAGATCGAGCGCATCCACCGCAACAACATTCGCCTGCGTGTCGTGGGTGATCTTGCGCCGTTCGACAAGGCGCTGGTCGATCTGATCCGCGATGGCGAAGCGCTCACGGCGGGCAATACCAAGATGAACCTGACGATCTGCGCCAACTATGGCGGTCGCTGGGACATCATGCAGGCCATCGACAAGATGATTGCCGCTTGTGGCCCCCGAGAAGGCGGCTACGCCGAGGATGATCTGGCGCCCCATCTGGCGCTGAGCTTCAGCCCGGAGCCCGATCTCTTCATCCGGACCGGCGGCGAAACCCGCATCAGCAATTTCATGCTCTGGCAGCTCGCGTACTCCGAGCTGTATTTCACCGACAAGCTGTGGCCCGAGTTCGGCGAGGCCGAACTGGATGCCGCCATTGCGTCCTATCAGGGGCGCGAGCGACGCTTCGGCCGGACCAGCGAGCAGGTCGTCGGTGGCGGAGCGGATTCTTCCGGCTCAGGCCATGCTTAAAGCGCGGGTCATCACCGCGATTTTTCTGCTGGCAGGGCTGCTCTGCGCGCTGTTCCTGCTGCCGTCCTGGGGCTGGCTCGCTTTCGTGTCCGTCATCTGCGCGACGGCCGCCCACGAGTGGGGTGGCATCGTTGGCTACAAGGGCGCCCGGAGCTGGATCTACGCCGTGCTGCTGGGGGCGTTGTGCCTCTCCTTCGGCCTTGTGGCCGGGTTGCATCGGGACGACACCGTTGCGCCCTTCAATCTCGTTCCTGCGTATGGGCTGAGTGCGCTGTTCTGGGTGCTGTGCGTGCCGTTCTGGCTGCGGTCCCGCTGGGCGCTGCCCGGTGCTGGCGCCGCAGCGCTGGTGGGCTTTGTGCTGCTGATCCCGCCCAGTCTCGCAATGATCCATTTGCGCCTGCTCAGCCCCTGGCTGTTGCTGGGCGTGATGGCGTCGGTCTGGATCGCCGACATTGCGGCGTATTTCACCGGGCGTGCCTTCGGTCGGCGCAAGCTGGCCCCGGCGATCAGCCCCGGCAAGAGCTGGGAAGGTGCCTATGGTGCCGTCGCGGGCGTCGTGATCTACGGCCTGGTCTGCCTGTCTTACTTCCTGCCCCACGGGCTGGCTATTGGTCAGTTGGTGTTTGCGGCTGCCGGACTCGTCGCCTTCACCGCGATCAGCATCATCGGCGATCTCTTCGAGTCGATGCTCAAGCGCCAGGCCGGCGTCAAGGACAGCGGCACGCTGCTGCCCGGCCATGGCGGCGTTCTCGACCGCATCGACAGCCTCACTTCGACTCTTCCGCTGGCGGGTCTGCTGGCCCTCTGGTTCGCCCGGTAAGCCATGGTTTCCGACAAAAAGTTCATCACCGTACTTGGTGCGACGGGCTCGATTGGTGTCAGCACCCTTGATGTCGTTGCGCGCCACCCGGAGCGTTATGGTGTTTTCGCCCTGACCGCCCACCGGCAGGTGGACAAGCTCTACGAGCAGTGCCTGCAGCATCGGCCGGCCTATGCGGTGCTTGATCGCGCCGAAGACGCGCAGGCGCTTCAGGCCCGTCTGGATGCGGCCGGCTGCTGCACGGAGGTGCTGGCTGGTGCAGCTTCGCTGGTGGCTGTTGCGTCCGCGCCGGAAGTCGACATGGTGATGGCCGCGATCGTCGGCGCCGCGGGTCTGGTTCCGACCCTCGCTGCAGCGCGCGCAGGCAAGCGCATCCTGCTGGCCAACAAGGAGGCGCTGGTGATGTCCGGCGCGCTCTTCATGCAGGAAGTCTCCGCCAATGGCGCGACTCTGCTGCCCATCGACAGCGAGCACAACGCGATCTTCCAGGCGCTGCCCAGCGGTTTTCGCCAGGGGGTTGATGGCACCGAGGTCACGCGTATCCTGCTTACCGCGTCGGGTGGCCCGTTCCGCCGCAAGCCGGTTGAAGAGCTTGCCGCAGTGACGCCCGATATGGCCTGCGCTCACCCCAACTGGGTGATGGGCCGCAAGATTTCGGTCGATTCGGCGACCATGATGAACAAGGGGCTGGAAGTCATCGAGGCCCACTGGCTGTTCGGCGCACCCGCCGAGCGGATCGAGGTGGTGATCCATCCCGAGAGCGTCATCCACTCTATGGTGGCCTACGTGGATGGGTCGGTGCTGGCCCAGCTCGGCAACCCCGACATGCGCACGCCCATCGCCCACGCGATGGCTTTTCCCGAGCGGGTCGATGCGGGCGTCAAGCCGCTCGATCTGTTTGCCGTCGGTCAGCTCAATTTCGAACGCCCCGATCTGCAGCGCTTTCCGTGTCTGGCGCTGGCTTACCGGGCGCTGGAGGAGGGGGGCATTGCGCCGGCAGTGCTCAACGCGGCCAACGAGATCGCTGTTGGCGAGTTCCTCGGCGGCGGCCTGCGTTTCGATCGCATCGCCGGGGTGATCGCGGCGACCCTCGACAGGATCGAAGCGCAGAGCGCGGATTCCCTTGAGGTTGTGTTCGAAGCGGATCGTCAGGCCAGACAGGTCGCGGCGAGTCTCGTTCGCCAGTATTGCTCGTGACCGGAGCGCCTCTGTTCATGCGGTGGCGGTCTGCAGGGGGTGCTCGATGAGCCTGCTCGATTACGTCCTGCCGTTTCTCGCGGCGCTTGGTGTGCTGATCATCGTCCACGAGTTTGGCCACTACATCATCGCGCGCCTGTGCGGCGTGAAGGTGCTGCGGTTTTCGCTGGGTTTCGGCAAGGTGCTGTTCATGCGGCGCCTTGGTGCCGACCAGACCGAGTGGGCGCTGTCGGTCTTTCCGCTTGGCGGTTACGTAAAGATGCTCGACGAGCGTGAAGCGCCGGTGCCGGCCGAAGAGCTGCACCGGGCGTTCAACCGTCAGTCCGTCTGGCGCCGGATCGCCATCGTCGCTGCCGGACCGCTGGCCAACTTCGTGCTGGCCATCGTGCTTTACTGGGGGCTATACGCCGGTGGTGTCGAGGAGCTTCGCGCCCGCATCGGCGAGCCGCCAGCCGAGAGCCAGGCGGCTCAGGCGGGTTTCCAGGACGGCGAACTCGTGCGTTCCGTGAACGGCGACGAGGTGCAGACGTGGACTGATTTCCGTTGGCACCTGCTCAACGACGCCCTCGACCGACGCAGCGTCACCATCGAGACCATCAACGGGCAGAACGAGATCGCCTTCCGCAAGCTGGATCTGTCGGGGGTTGATGTGGATCAGACCCAGAACGACGCTGCGAGCCAGCTCGGCCTGCGTCTATATCGGCCCAAGCTGCCTGCGGTGCTCGGTCAGCTGAGCGCCGACGGCGCCGCTGCAACGGCCGGTCTGCAATCTGGCGACCGGGTGGTGCGGATTGGTGACAAGGCGGTCGAGACCTGGTCGGAGCTCGTCGCCAGCGTGCGCGATGCTGCGGGTCAGACGCTCGAGGTGGAAGTGCTGCGCGGTAACAAGACGCGGGTGGTGCAACTGGTACCGAAGGCCATCGAGGAGAATGGTCGGACCATCGGACGGATCGGCGTCGCGATGGCTGATGCCGAAGGGCAGCGAGACCTCATGTTCGTCACCGTACGCTACGGGGCACTGGATGCGCTCACCAAGGGCATCAACCAGACCTGGGAAACCGCGACGATGAGCCTGTCGGTGCTTGGACGGATGATCGTCGGTGAGGTTTCGGTCAAGAATCTCAGCGGCCCGGTGACGATAGCCGACTTTGCCGGCCAGTCGGCCCGCATGGGCTGGGCCCATTACATCAAGTTCCTGGCGCTCATCAGCATCAGTCTTGGGGTCCTCAATCTGCTGCCGGTGCCCGTGCTTGATGGCGGACACTTGCTGTATTATGTGATCGAGATCATCAAGGGCGGCCCGGTTTCCGAACGCGTCATGGAAATCGGACAGCAGATTGGAATGGCTCTGCTGGCGGCGCTAATGGCTTTTGCCTTCTACAACGACATCAACCGCCTTGTTGCTAGCTGAAATCGGATGAAATCCACGCTCCTCTCCGGGGTGATTGCCGCGCTTTTCGCTGCTTCGCCCGCCTTGGCTTTCGAGCCTTTCGTTGTCAAAGACATTCGTGTTGAAGGGATCCAGCGGACCGAAGCCGGGACGGTGTTCAGCTATCTTCCGGTGAAGGTGGGCGAGCGCTTCTCGGAAGACAAGGCGTCCCAGGCGATCAAGTCGCTGTTCGCGACGGGCTTCTTCAAGGATGTGCGGATCGAAGTCGAGAACGATGTGATCATCGTTCTGGTGGACGAACGGCCCGCGATCTCCCAGATCGACTTCGTCGGCACCAAGGAATTCGAAAAGGATGCCCTCAAGAAGGGCCTGAAGGAAGTCGGCCTCGCCGAATCCCGCATCTTCGACCGCGCGCTGCTCGAACGTGCCGAGCAGGAACTCAAGCGCCAGTACCTCGCCAAGGGCCTGTACGGCGTGCAGATCACCACTACGGTCACGCCGCTCGAGCGGAACCGCGTGGGCGTGAACTTCAACGTGGTCGAAGGCGAAGCCGCCAAGATCCGTCAGATCAGCATCATCGGCAACAAGGCCTTCAAGGAGAAGGAGCTCGTCGAGCTGTTCTCCCTGACCACGCCGGGCTGGTTCACGTGGTTCTCGAAGAGCGACCAGTATTCCAAGCCCAAGCTTTCCGGCGACATCGAAAACCTGCGTTCCTTCTATCTGAATCGGGGCTACCTGGATTTCAGTATCGAGTCGACCCAGGTCTCGATCACGCCCGATAAAAAAGACATCTACATCACCCTCAGTATCTCCGAGGGGGAGAAGTACACGGTCTCCGATGTCAAGCTCGCGGGCAACATGGCAGTGCCTGAGGCTGAGTTGCAGAAGCTCGTCAAGCTCAAGGCTGGCGACACCTTCGTGCGGGATTCGGTGACTGCTACCACCAAGGCGATCAGCGAGCGGCTCGGCAACGACGGCTACGCCTTCGCCAACGTGAATGCCGCGCCGGAAGTGGACAAGGCCAAGCGTGAAGTCGCCTTCACCTTCTTTGTCGATCCGGGTCGGCGCGTCTATGTACGCAAGATCAACTTTTCCGGCAACGCGCGGACCCGCGATGAGGTGATCCGTCGCGAGATTCGCCAGATGGAAGGTGCGTGGTATGACGGCGCGGCGATCAACCGCTCCAAGGCCCGCCTCGACCGCCTCGGCTACTTCGAGGAAGTGACGATCGAGACGCCGGCGGTGCCGGGCTCGACCGACCAGGTGGATGCCAACTTCAGCGTCAAGGAACGCGCCACCGGCAACCTCATGCTCGGCGCAGGTTTCTCTAGTGCCGAAAAGGTGATCCTGTCCGGCTCCATCGCCCAGCAGAACCTCTTCGGCACCGGCAACGCGATGACCCTGCAGGTGAACACCGGCCGCATCAACAAGACGGTCGCCCTGTCCTTCACCAATCCGTACTGGACCATCGATGGCGTCAGCATGGGCTGGGACATCTATCAGCGTAACGTCGATCCCACCTCCCTGTCGGTGGCGACCTACAAGTCGTCGTCCATCGGTGCCGGCCTGCGCTTCGGCTACCCGATTGCCGAGGATGACCGGATCAACTTCGGCCTGGCCGTCGACCAGACCTCCATCAAGGTCTTCGACACCAGCCCGGCGCCGTACGTCAACTTCGTCAATACCTTCGGCGACACGGCCCGCAGCCTGGTGGCAACGGCCGGCTGGGCGCGGGATCGGCGTGACAGCTTCCTGTACCCGACGTCCGGCGTCTATCAGCGCGCGTCGCTGGAAGTCGCAACGCCGGCGCTCGACATGCGCTACGTCCGCGGCAGCTACCAGCATCAGTACTGGATCCCGTTCGGCGGCGGCTACGCGCTGATGCTGAACGGCGATCTCGGCTATGCCCACGGTTACGATGGCAAGGAACTGCCGTTCTACAAGAACTTCTACGCCGGCGGCATCGGTTCGGTGCGGGGCTACCAGCAGAGCACGCTGGGCCCGCACTACACCGACAGTAACGGCTATGTCCGTGCGCTCGGCGGCAACCGCCGGGTGGTGGGTAACGTGGAGTATTATTTCCCGATGCCCGGTGGCGGCAAGGACAAGTCCATGCGCCTTTCGCTGTTTGGTGACGCGGGTTATGTCTGGGGCGCGGACGACAAGGTTCGGGCTTCTGATTTGCGGTACAGTGCCGGGTTGGCGTTCAGCTGGAGCTCCCCGGTCGGTCCGCTCAAGTTCAGTCTTGGCCAGGCCCTCAAGAAAGAGGACGGGGACAGGACGCAAAAATTCCAGTTCCAGTTGGGTACGGTTTTCTGATTGCAGCCGTATCGGGTGCAGATGGAGGTTTCAGGTGAAAGGTATCGGTATATCCACGCTCGCGGCGCTTCTGCTTGCCGCCTTTGCGCAGACGGCGGTAGCCGAGGTGAAGGTCGGGTTCGTCAATTCGGACCGGGTGATGAAGGAAGCGCCGCCGGCAAAGCGTGCCCAGCAGAAGCTCGAGAAGGAATTCGAGAAGCGTGACCAGGATCTGCAGCGGATCGCCAAGCAGCTCCAGGGCATGCAGGAAGCCCTCGAGAAGAACGGCATGACCATGGCCGAGGGCGAGCGCCGCAACAAGGAGCGTGAGTTCAATGAACTCAACCGCGACTTTCAGCGCAAGCAGCGCGAGTTCCGTGAAGACCTGAACCAGCGTCGCAACGAAGAACTCGCCAGCGTTCTTGATCGTGCCAACAAGACGATCAAGCAGATCGCCGAGGCCGAGAAGTACGACATCATCTTCCAGGAAGCCGTCTACGCCAGCCCGCGTATCGACATCACCGACAAGGTGATCAAGGCGCTGACCGAAGCCAAGTAAGCGTTCGCCGATGGAAATCTCCCTTGGCGAACTGGTCGCCCGGCTGGGTGGCGAACTGGTCGGCGACGCGACAATTCGTGTTCGCCAGATCGCGTCGCTGGAAGCCGCACGGCCCGGCGAAATCGCATTCCTCTCGAATCCGAAGCTGATCGCGGCTCTCGCATCGAGCGAGGCGTCGGCTTTCATCCTTTCGCCGAAGGCTGCGGGGCTCACCGAACGGGCCCGCATCCTCACGCCGGATCCCTACCTTTACTTCGCCCGCGCCGCGCAGCTGTTCAATCCGCCCAAACGGCCCGCTGCCGGCGTTCATCCGTCGGCGGTGGTTGCATCGTCGCTGCCTGCTTCCGTCTCGGTCGCGCCCCAGGCGGTGATCGGTGAAGGCTGTGAGATCGGCGACGACTGCATCATTGGCGCCGGCTGTGTGCTGGGCGATGGCGTCCGGCTGGGTGCCGGCTCGCTCCTCCATGCGGGGGTGAAGATCTACGACAACTGCACCATCGGTGCCCGCGCGGTTATCCATTCGGGCGCCGTGATCGGTGCCGACGGCCTGGGTTTCGCGCGGGATGCCGACAAGCACTGGGTGAAGATTCCCCAGATCGGCCGCGTCATCGTCGGCGACGACGTGGAGATCGGTGCCAACACCACCATCGACCGTGGCGCCCTGGACGACACGGTGATCGGCAACGGCGTGAAGCTCGACAACCTCATCCACGTGGCCCACAACTGCCGTATCGGCGACGATTCGATCATGGCGGCGATGGCGGGCCTGGCGGGCAGCACCGTCGTCGGCAAGCGTGTGATGGCAGGTGGCAAGGCCGGTTTTTCGGGTCACCTGGAGGTGGCCGACGATGTGACCATCTCGGCCGACACCAACGTCACCAAGAGCATCGACAAGGCCGGCGTCTACACGTCGATGATCCCGCTGCAGTCCCATGCAGACTGGGTCAGGAATTTCTCCCATCTGCGTCGTCTCGACGCGATGGCCGAGCGGCTGCGCGAACTCGAGAAGAAGCTCGGCGCCAAGGAATCATGAGGGAGCAAGAACAATGAGCATCATCGACATCAACGAGATCAAGAAATACATTCCCCACCGCTATCCGTTCCTGTTGGTGGATCGCATTCTCGAGCTGGAAGAGGGCAAGCGCGTCGTCGGTCTGAAGAACGTCACGGTGAACGAGCCGTTCTTCCCCGGCCACTTTCCCCACAGCCCGGTGATGCCCGGCGTGCTGATCATCGAAGCCCTGGCCCAGGCAGCCGCGGTGCTCGCCTTCAAGACCGAAGGCACGACGCCGGATCCGGATGCGATGGTGTATTTCGCCTCCGTCGATAACGTGCGCTTCAAGCGCCCGGTGGTGCCCGGCGACCAGCTGATCCTCGAAGCGGAGATTGTCCGGACGATCCGCAACATCTGGAAGTTCAAGGGGGTTGCCCGCGTCGACGGCGAAGTGGCGACCGAAGCTGAATTCATGTGCGCGATCAAGCGATGAGCATCCATCCGACTGCCATTGTCCATCCCGGTGCCCGTCTGGCCGACGGCGTGCAGGTCGGTGCCTATTCGATCATCGGCGAGCACGTCGAGATCGGAGAAGGCTCGTGGATCGGTCCGCATGTGGTCGTTGAGGGCCACACTAAGATCGGTCGCGACAACCGGATCTTCCAGTTTTGCTCCATCGGCTCCGAGCCCCAGGACAAGAAATACGCCGCCGAACCGACCCGCCTCGAGATCGGCGACGGCAACACGATCCGCGAGTTCTGCAGCTTCAGCACCGGCACGGTGCAGGATGGCGGCCTGACCCGCGTCGGCAACAACAACTGGATCATGGCCTACGTGCATGTCGCCCATGACTGCATGGTCGGCGACAACACGATCTTCGCCAACAACGCGACGCTGGCCGGCCACGTGACGGTGGGCGACTGGGCGATCCTCGGTGGTTTCACCGGCGTGCACCAGTTCGTCCGCGTGGGCGCGCACAGCTTCTGCGGCGTCGGCACGGTGCTGCTGCAGGATCTGCCGCCGTTTGTCACGGTGTCCGGCAACCCGGCCTCGCCCCACGGCATCAACAGCGAAGGCCTCAAGCGCCGGGGTTTTAGCGCAGAAGGCATCGCCGCCATCAAGCGGGCCTACAAGACCCTGTACCGCAACGGCCTGACCCTCGACGAGGCCCGCAAGCAGATCGCCGAAGCTGCCGCCTCGGCGCCCGAGTTGCAACAGTTCTCTGATTTCATCGCCGACTCCGGGCGTGGCATCGTTCGCTGATCCATGGTTGTGCGCATCGCCATGGTGGCGGGCGAGGCCTCCAGCGACCTCCTCGCCAGCCACCTGATCCGGGCGCTCAAGCGCCATCTCCCCGATGCCGAGTTCTTCGGCATCGGCGGGCCCAAGATGCAGGCCGAAGGCTTCAAGGCCTGGTGGCCGGCCGAAAAGCTCTCGGTCCACGGCTATGTGGACGCCCTCAAGAATTACCGCGAACTCTCTGGCATCCGCCGCAGCCTGCTGAACCGTCTGCTGGCCGATCGGCCGGCTGCCTTCATCGGCGTCGACGCGCCGGATTTCAGCCTGTGGCTGGAGCGCCGCCTGAAGGACAAGGGTATCCCGGCGATCCACTTCGTCAGTCCGTCCATCTGGGCCTGGCGCAAGGGCCGGCTGAAGGGCATCGCGCGATCGGTCAGCCACATGCTGTGCCTGTTCCCGTTTGAGCCCGAGCTTTACCGCACCGCTGGCGTGCCGGTGAGCTACGTGGGCCACCCGCTGGCCGATGTCTTTCCGCTGAAGCCGGATCAGGCAGGCGCCCGGGAAATGCTGCAGATCACCGGCGACGGCCCGGTGTTCGCCTTCCTGCCGGGCAGCCGCCAGTCCGAGCTGCGCAACCTCGCAGACACCTACATCGCCACTGCGGCGATCCTCCACGAGCGCCATCCTGACGCGCGCTTCCTGGTGCCGCTGGCGACCCGCGAGACGCGGATGCTGTTCGAGGACGCGCTGCGGCGCCATGCCCACGTGGATCTGCCCATCCGCATCCTGTTCGGCCACGCCACCGACGCGATGATCGCCGCCGACGTGGTGCTGGTGGCGAGCGGTACCGCGACGCTCGAAGCGGCGCTCCTCAAGCGGCCGATGGTCATCACCTACAAGATCGGCAAGTGGTCTTACCGCCTGATGCGGCGCATGGCCTATCTGCCGTGGGTCGGGCTGCCCAATGTGCTCGCCAACCGCGAGGTGGTGCCCGAGGTGCTGCAGGATGCTGCCACGCCCCAGGCGCTCGCCGATGCCCTCGATGGCTGGTTAACCGACAAGGCGCGGGCTGCCGAGCTGGTCCAGGTGTTCACCGACATGCACCTGCAGCTGCGCCAGAACACCGCCGACAAGGCCGCGGCGGCGATCCTGCCTTACCTGCGCGGGCACGCCTGATGGAACGCCTGTGCGGCGTCGATGAGGCCGGCCGCGGTCCCCTGTGCGGGCCGGTGGTGGCGGCGGCGGTGATCCTCGATCCCGCCAGGCCCATCGCCGGGCTGGCCGATTCCAAGAAGCTCTCCGAGAAGCGCCGCGTCGCGCTGGCTGCCGAGATCCGCGAGAAGGCGCTGGCCTGGTGCGTGGCCGAGGCGAGCGTCGAGGAGATCGACCGGCTGAACATCCTCCATGCGTCGATGCTCGCCATGCAGCGTGCGGTCGCCGGGCTGAGCCCCGCGCCAACCCGTGCCCAGGTGGATGGTAACCGCTGCCCGCAACTGGCCGTGCCCTGCGAGGCCATCGTGAAGGGCGACGCCCTGGTGCCCGAGATCTCGGCGGCGTCGATCCTCGCCAAGACGGCGCGGGACGCGCAGCTGCTCGAGCTCGACCGAATGTATCCCCAGTACGGCCTTGCCGGCCACAAGGGCTACCCGACACCGGCTCACCTGGCCGCGCTGCGGGCCCACGGTGCCTGCGAGATCTACCGCAAGAGCTTTGGGCCGGTTCATGATGTGATCGCCAACCCACCACTCTGGACAGACGAGGACTGCACATGAAGCTCCACCATCTGATGCTCTTCATCCATCTGGCCGGCGTGATCGTGTGGGTCGGCGGGATGGCGTTTGCGCACTTCTGCCTGCGTCCGGCTGCGCTGGAACTGCCGCCGGCCGAGCGGCTCGGGCTGTGGAGCCGGGTGCTTGGGCGCTTTTTCCGGATCGTCTGGGTGGCGATCGGCGCGATCGTCGTAAGTGGCTTCGCAATGCTGCTCGAAGTGGGCTTCGCCCAGGCGCCGCGCTCGTGGCACGTGATGGCTGGTGTGGGGCTGGTGATGGCGGCGGTGTTCGCCAGCATCTGGTTCGGGCCGTGGCGCGGATTGCAGCAGGCAGTGATGGAGGCCAGCTGGGCTCAGGGCGCCAAGGCGATGAACGAGATCCGCCAGCGGGTGATGCTCAACCTGATCCTCGGCACGCTCACCGTGGCGCTGGCCACCCTCGGCCTGGCCTTCTGAACCGTGAAGCAGATCACCTCCCGCGATAACCCGACGGTCAAGCACCTCCACGCCCTGGCCACGTCAGCCCGGGATCGGCGCACCAGCGGCGAGACGCTGCTCGACGGCGCCCATCTGTTGGGTGTCGCGCTGGAGCGGGGTTTTCAGCCGCTACGGGTGGTGGTGAGCGAGAGCGGGCGACGCTTGCCCGAGATCGCCGCGCTGCTGGTCGGCTGTCGGTCGGACATCTGCATCGAGTTGCCGGACCGCCTGTTTGCCCACGTGAGCCCGGTGGATGCGCCCAGCGGCGTGCTGGCGGTGATGGCGATCCCCGACGCTCCGGCGGCGGTGGCGCTTGCCGGCAACTGTGTGGTGCTCGACGGCGTGCAGGACCCGGGCAACCTCGGCACCATCCTGCGCACTGCCGCGGCGGCTGGCGTGACGGATGTGCTGCTCACGCCGGGCTGCGCCCAGGCCTGGTCGCCCCGGGTGCTGCGGGCGGCGATGGGGGCACATTTCGGGCTGCGCATCCGTGAGGGCGTTGATGCCGCCGTGGCGCTGGCCGATTATCCTGGCGAGATCCTCGCGGCGGATCTGCGAGATTCGGTCGAACTCTACGACCTCGACCTGCGCGGGCCGGTGGCCTGGCTGTTCGGGTCGGAGGGTCAGGGCTTGTCGCAGGCCGTGGCCGGGCTTGCAACCAAGCGGGTGCTGATCCCGATGCCGGGTGGCATGGAGTCCCTCAACGTGGGTGTTGCCGCGGGCGTGTGCCTGTTCGAGCAGCTGCGCCAGCGGCGCGCTTCAGGCCGGTAAGGGCAGTTCCAGCGATGCCGCAGCTGCGGCGGCGTTGCCGTCGGGCTGGAAGTGCACCACCCCCAGCAGCGGCGCCGGCATGCGGGCCTTGAGGGCTTCGAGGTTCTGATCAAAACGCAGCATGGCCGGATCGACCTGATTCGCCACCCAGCCGGCGATGGTCAGGCCGCGCGCGGCCACCGCCTCGGCTGTCAGCAGCGCATGATTGATGCAGCCCAGACGCATTCCCACCACGATGATCACCGGCAGGCCCAGATCCCGGGCCAGATCGGCGGTGTCGTAGTCGTCCGACAGCGGCACGCGAAAGCCACCCACGCCTTCCACCAGCACCAGATCGGCCTTGCCCTTGAGCGTTTCGAACGCGTCGAGGATGCTGCCCGTTTCGAGCGTCACGCCTTCTTCAGCCGCGGCGATGTGTGGCGCGATGGGGCTGGCGAGGCAGTAGGGGTTGAGCAGCGCGAGGCCCGGATCGAAGCTGCAGGCGGCGCGGATGCGGGCGGCGTCTTCGTTGAGGAATTCGCCGTTCACCATCTCGGCGCCGGCGGCGATGGGTTTCATGCCGAGGGCGCTGAGGCCGCGGGCGCGGGCTGCGTGGAGGAGGGTGCAGGTGACGAAGGTCTTGCCGATTTCGGTGTCGGTGCCGGTGATGAAGAACGCGCTCATTTCAGGTTTTCAGGTCTTTTCGGCGATGAGCCAGAAGGTGTCGTAGGACGCGGGCAGCCCGTCCGGGCCCCGGTGGGCTTCGTAGGCGGCGGAGAGCCGTGCCCAGGCGGTCTTGCCCAGGGGCGCGCGGCGGCGCGGGGCGCCGGTCTGGTGGGCGCCGAGGGTCTTGATGTCGGTGAGCAGGCTGCGCAGGTCGGGCGCCCAGGCGTGGAGTGTGTCGCGGTCGCTGTCGAGCACCCGCAGGCCGGCGCATTCGGCGGCGTCGATGACGACTTCGGGCGGCTGGAAGCGCAGCACGTGCTCGTCGTTGTCCACGTGGCGGAAGGCGTCGCGGAGTTCGGTGAGGGTGCCGGGGCCGAGGGTGGCGATCCACAGCTGGCCGCCCGGGGCGAGGGCGCGGGCGAGCTCTGGCAGGGCGCGGCGCGGGTTGCACCATTGCAGCGCGTAGCTTGACCACAGGGCGTCGAGGCTGCCGGCGGCGATGGGCAGGTGTTCGAGGTCGGCGCAGACGGGCAGGGCCAGGCCCGGCGGGTGGCGGCGCAGCATCGCCGGGGCGAAGTCGAGGGCGAACAGCGTGGCGGCCGGATAGGCGCGGGAGAGGCCGGCGAGGGCGTAGCCGGTGCCGCAGCCGGCGTCGAGGATGCGCTGGGGGGCGAAGCCGCGGCCGGTGGCAAGGGTGAGCAGGCGGTCGCAGGCGGCGCGCTGGACGGTGGCGACGGCGTCGTAGGCGTCGGCGGCCTTGTCGAAGGCGGCCCGGACGGCGCGCTTGGGAGCCGGGGCGTCAGTCACGGATGAAGCTTTCGATGAGGGTGGCGCAGTCGGCCGGACGCGAGACGAAGGGCGCGTGGCCGCTGTGCTGGAAGACCGACAGCCGGCCGTTGGGCAGGTGGTCGGCCAGCCATTCGGCAGCGGCGACTGGCATCAGCTTGTCTTCGCTGCCGTGGAGCAGGCGCACCGGCTGGGTGATCCGGCTGACGAGGGGGCGCTGGTCGGTCTCGGCGAGCAGGCGCAGTCCGGTGGCAAGCGCCGGCTGGCGGTTGGCGTCGGCGGGCGTGAGGGTGGCCGTGAGCGTGGCGGACACCTCGCGTCGGGCGGCATCGCCCAGGGCCTGCAGGGCGACGAAGCGGCGCTGGGTGGCGGCCGGGTCGAGATCGAAGCTTTGGCGGAACTCGGTAAGGGTGTCGACGGGTATCGCGGTGGGCCAGTTGTCGGTCTGGACAAAGCGCGGGCTGGCGGCGATCAGTAGCAGCCGGGCGACCTTGTGCGGCGCGTGGGCGGCCAGGTGCAGGGCGAGCTGGGCGCCGAGGGACCAGCCGACCACGGTGGCGCCGTCGGGCAGCGCCGGGATCAGGGCGTCGGCCCAGTCGGTGAGGGTTTCGCCGGCAGCGGGCGCAGCGCCATGACCGGGGAGATCGGGCGTGTGGATCGTCAGGTCCGACGAAAGCTGTGTGGTGAGCGGCGCCCACACGGCCGACGACAGGCCCCAGCCATGGAGCAGGACGAGCGGCGCGCTCATGTCGGCGCGGCCTCGAGGCGGTTGAGGGCGGCGACGAGGCGGTCGACCTGCTCGAAGCTGTGCGCGGCCGACAGGGTGACGCGCAGGCGCGCCGCGCCCTTGGGCACCGTGGGTGGGCGGATCGCCGGCACCCAGATGCCTTCGGCGTCGAGGGCACGGGAGACGGCGAGGGTCTCGTGGTTGTCGCCGATCACCACCGGCTGGATCGGGGTGTCGGAGGGCAGCAGCTGCCAGCGGGAGAGGCGCAGGCCGGCCTTGAAGCGGGCGATCAGGGTGTTGAGGTGGGCACGCCGAGTGTCGCCCTGCTCGATGAGATCCAGCGCGCTGAGCAAGGTGTGGGCGATGAGCGGCGGGGCGCCGGTGGTGAAGATGTAGCTGCGGCTCTTGCTCACCAGCCACTCGATGACATCCCGCTGGCCGGCAACGAAGGCGCCGGAGACGCCGGCGGCCTTGCCGAGGGTGCCCATGTGGATCAGGCGCGGTGACGACAGTCCGAAGTGGGCCAGACTGCCGCGGCCTTGCGGGCCGAGCACGCCGAAGCCGTGGGCGTCATCCACCAGCAGCCAGGCCTTGTGGGCTTCGGCCAGGGCGAGGAGTTCGGGCAGCGGGGCGAGGTCGCCGTCCATGCTGAACACGCTGTCGGTGACGATCAGCTTGCGCGGGGCCGTGGAGGCCTCGAGCCGGGCAGCGAGGGCGGCGAGGTCGCAGTGGGGGTAGCGGATGAATTCGGCACGGGAGAGGAGGGCGCCATCCACCAGCGAGGCGTGGTTCACCTTGTCGGCGAAGATCGCGTCGCCCCGGCCGACCAGGGCCGGCATCACGCCGATGTTGGCCATGTAGCCGGTGGAGAAATACAGCGCGTCGTCCATGCCGACGAAGCGGGCGAGGCGCGTTTCGAGCTCGTCATGGACGGCGTAGTGGCCGCTCACCAGGTGGGACGCGCCGGAGCCGACGCCCCAGCGTTGGGCGCCCTGGCTGGCGGCTTCGGCCAGCGAGGGCTCGGCGGCGAGGCCGAGGTAGTCGTTGGAGCAGAAGGCGATGACCGGGTCGGGCCGGTCGGCAAGCCCCGCAACCGGCGCGCACGGGGTGGTGACGACCCGGCGGCGGCGGCGCAGGCCGGCTTCGTCGATATCGGCGAGGCTGGCGGAGATTTCGAGGAGCGGGTCGATGGGCTCAGGCAAGGCTGGCCTCCAGGGCCGCGGCGGTCTGGCTTGCCAGATGATCGATCTCGGCGTCGCTGAGGATGTAGGGCGGCATGGTGTAGACCGTGTTGCCGATGGGGCGCAGCAGCAGCTCGCGGGCCAGCGCCTCGGTGAAGAAGCGGCGCGAGAAGCCGGCCGGTGCGCCTTCCACGTCGAAGGCCAGGATCATGCCCCGCTGGCGCAGGTGGCGCACGGCCGGGTGGCTGCCGATGGCGGCGCGGAAAGCGGCACCCAGGCGTTCGGCCTTGATCCGGTTGGCGGCGAGCACGTCGTCCTGGGCGAAGATGTCGAGCGTTGCCAGCGCCGCCCGGCAGGCCAGCGGATTGCCGGTGTAGCTGTGGGAATGCAGGAAGCCGCGGGCGGTGTCGTCGTCGTAGAAGGCGGCGAAGACGTCGTCGGTGGCGAGCACGATGGAGAGCGGCAGGTAGCCGCCGGAGATGCCCTTCGAGAGGCAGATGAAATCCGGCCAGATGCCGGCCTGCTCGCAGGCGAAGAAGGTGCCGGTACGGCCGCAGCCGACGGCGATCTCGTCGGCCACCAGATGCACCCGGTGGCGGGTGCAGATCTCGCGGGCGAGGCGCAGGTATTCCGGGTCGTACATCACCATGCCGGAGGCGCACTGAATGAGCGGCTCGACGATCAGCGCGGCGGTCTCGTGCCCGTGTTCGGCCAGGTGGGCGTCGAGGGCGGCGGCGGCGCGGCGGGCCACGTCGACCGCGGTCTCGCCCGGCGCGGCGTGGCGGGTGTCGGGGCTGGGCACGCAGGTGCCGGCGCGGACCAGCGGGGCGTAGGCGTCGCGGAAGATGGCGACATCGGTGACGGCCAGGGCGCCGACAGTCTCGCCGTGGTAGCTGCCAGCCAGGCTGACGAAGCGGTTCTTGCCGGGCTCGCCGTGGTTGCGCCAGTAGTGGGCGCTCATCTTGAGGGCGATCTCGGTGGCCGAGGCGCCGTCGGAGGCGTAGAAGGCGTGGCCGAGCTGGTGATGGGTGAGGGCGGCGAGGCGTTCGGAGAGCTCGACCACCGGCTCATGGGTGAAGCCGGCGAGCATCACGTGTTCGAGCTGGTCGAGCTGCTGCTTGAGGGCGGCGCCGATGCGCGGGTTGGCGTGACCAAAGAGATTGACCCACCAGGAGCTGATCCCGTCCAGGTAGCGGCGGCCGTCCATGTCGTAGAGCCAGGCGCCTTCGCCCCGTTTGATCGGCACCAGTGGCAGCTGCTCGTGGTGCTTCATCTGGGTGCACGGATGCCACACGGCGGCGAGGGAGCGACCGAGGAGGCTGGCGTTGGCGGAGTTGCGGTCGACGGACATGGGCTGGCTTCAGAAGGACAAAGTGGAGCCGGCTCCGGGGAGCCGCTCCACTTTTTTACCGGTGATGAATCGGTGTTGCGTCGGTAGTGCTCAGTACGAGTAGATGCTGGTGCCGCTCGCGCCGACGGCGGTGTAAGTGGCGTTGGCACGGGTGATGCCGTACATCGTGGCGCCCGGCGTCGGCTTGGTGGTGGGGGCAACCCAGGTGTTGAGGGCGGTGGCGATGTAGATCGCGTTGCTGGCGCCCACCGCGGCGAAGCGGCCGTCGGAAGAGGCGGCCACGGCGTAGAGGGGTGCGCTGCCCACGTCGGCCTGTTGGGTGAAGGTGCTGCCGTCGCTGCTGGTGATGATGGCGCCACCAGTAGCGCCGGTGCCTACCGCGGCGAAGTAATAGGTGGTGACGTTGTCGGTGGTGACGGCGACGGTATCGACGCTGCGCAGAGCGGTGCAGCCAGCACCGCTGAGGGTGACGGCCTGGGTCGTCCAGGTGCTGCCGTCGGTGCTGGTGAGCATGGTGCAGTTGGCGCCGACGGCGATCCACTGGCCCTTGACGGAGTAGGTGACGCCGTAGAGGTTGGGGGTGCTGGCCGGCACCGAGGCGGCGGGGGTCCAGCTCTGGCCGTCGGTGGAGTAGACGATGCGGCCGTTGTCGCCCACGGCCACCACGGTGGCGCCGTTGCTGGCGAGCGCGTTGAGGTTGGCGGTGCCCGCGTCGCTGATGGTGCCGGCGGTCCAGGTGCCCGGCGTGGTCGAGTACCAGGTCTTGCCGCCGGAGCCGACGGAGACGAACTTGCTCAGGGTGTAGACCACGCCATTGAGCTGGCCGCCGAGGGTGGTCTTGGCAGTCCAGACGAGGGCGCTGGTGCTGGTGTAGGCCGGGGCGGAATACACCGCGCCGCCGTCGCCAACGGCGACGTAATTGGAGGTGGAGTCGCTGCTGTCGGTGCCGAGGGCCACGCTGCGCATGGTCGGGCTACCGCTGAAGGTGCCGCCGGCCAGCCAGGCATCGCCGGAGGCGCGGGGGACGGCCGACAGCGTGGCAGTGAGCGGGCCGCCCTTGCTACCGTTGTCGCGGCCGTTCATCGCGAAGTAATAGGTGGTGCCGTTGGTCAGGCTGGTGACGACCATGGGCGGGCGGATGCCCTTGTCGTTGTTGTAGCCGACCTTGGACTGTGCGCTGGTGAGCTTGCTCCACTGCTCGACGGTCGAGAAGCTGACGCTCGGGGCGTAGTAGAGCCAGTATTGGTAGGCCGTGTTGTCGTCCCAGGTGACGGTCGCCTGACCATCGCCCGCCACGACGGCGAAATTGGATGGTGCCGGGGTGGAGCTGCTGCTGTCGCCACCACCGCCACCGCAGGCGGACAGCATGAGGGCGGCGAGGGCGCCGGCGATCAGGGTGGCAGGGGCGATGCGGAGGCGGGACACAGACATGGGTTTGGCCATCGATGAACGAATCGAGCCGGAATTCTACATCACCATCGCCGTCCGGCTTCCCTCCCGTGCGCCGGGCGGGGCGAAACGGTAGCCGTGCGGGCGATGGTCGATGTTCAGGCGGGCGTCACCCCGGTGAGCTCCTTGAGCAGGATTTCCTGTGCCGCGCGGCGGGTGGTGCGGGGATTCTTGCGGCGATAGTGGTTGTCACCGTCGAGTTCCCACGCCTGGCAGTTGTCGCCCAGGTAGGGACGCAGGCCTTCCTTCATTACACGCCGTTTCACTTTCGGGTCGAGGATCGGGAAGGCGACCTCGATGCGCTTGAAGAAGTTGCGCTCCATCCAGTCGGCGCTGGACAGGTAGAGCTTCTCGGCGCCGTCGGCGAGGAAGTAGAAGATGCGGTGGTGCTCCAGGAAGCGGCCGACCACCGAGCGCACCTTGATGTTCTCGGACAGCCCCGGCACGCCGGGCTTGAGGGCGCACACGCTGCGGGCGATCACGCTGACCTCGACGCCGGCCTGGGAGGCTTCGTACAGGGCTTCGATGGTTTCGGGTTCGAGCAGGGCGTTGACCTTGACGATGATCCGCCCCTTGCGGCCGGCGCGGGCGATCTCGGCTTCCTCGCGGATCGCCGCGACCACATTGGGCTGCAGGGTGAAGGGTGCCTGCCACAGGTGACGCAGCTTGCCCGCCTGGCCCAGCCCGGTGAGCTGCTTGAAGACCTCGGCCACGTCGGCGCCGATCTCGTCGTTGGCGGTGAGGAGGCCGAAGTCGGTGTAGAAGCGCGTGGTGCGCGGGTGATAGTTGCCGGTGCCCAGGTGGGCGTAGCGGCGCAGGTTGCCGTTCTCGCGGCGGACCACCAGCAGCAGCTTGGCGTGGGTCTTGTAGCCGAACACGCCATACACCACGTGGGCGCCGACTTCCTCGAGGCGGGCGGCCCAGCTGATGTTGGCTTCCTCGTCGAAGCGCGCCATCAGCTCGAGCACCACGGTGACTTCCTTGCCCTTCTGGGCGGCGCGGATGAGGTGTTCCATCAGCACCGAATCGGTGCCGGTGCGATAGACGGTCATCTTCACCGACACCACCGCCGGATCGTCGGCGACGGCCTTCAGCATCTCGATCACCGGCTCGAAGCTCTGGAAGGGGTGGTGCAGCAGGATGTCGTGGCGGCGGATGGCGGCGAAGATGTTCTCGCGCTTGTCCAGCCCCCGCGGCCGGGCCGGCAGGAAGGGGCGGTACTTGAGATCGGGCCGGTCCACCCAGTCGGGCACTTGATTGAGGCGTACCGGATTGACCATGCCGGGCACCCGATACACGTCGGAGGGGTCGAGCCCGAACTGCTTCATCAGGAAGGTGGCCATGGCCTCGGAGCAGTTGTCGGCCAGTTCGAGCCGCACTGCGTCGCCAAAGTGGCGCTGCTGGAGTTCGCCCTTGAGGGTGGCGCGCAGATCCTTCACTTCCTCTTCGTCGACGAACATGTCGGAGTTGCGGGTGACCCGGAACTGGTAGCAGCCGAGCACGTTCATCCCCTCGAACAGCTCGCCCACATGAGCGTGGAGCAGCGACGACAGGAAGACGAAGCCGTAATCGACGCCGGTCAGCTCCTTGGGCAGGTGGATGACCCGGGGCAGGGCGCGGGGCGCCTGGACGATGGCGGCACCCGAGTTGCGCCCGAAGGCGTCGCGGCCTTCGAGTTCGACCGCGAAGTTGAGGCTCTTGTTGAGCACCCGCGGGAAGGGATGAGCCGGATCGAGCCCGATGGGCGTGAGGATGGGCATCACCTCGCGCATGAAGTATTCGCGGGCCCACAGGTGCTGGGCGTCGGTCCATACGCTGCGGCGCAGGAAGACGATGCCTTCGGCGGCCAGCGCCGGCAGGATCACGTCGTTGAGCAGGGTGTATTGCTCGCTGATGAGGCCATGGACTTCCTGGCTGATGCGCGCGTGGAGGACGGCGGGGGTGAGCCCGTCGGTGGTGAGCGCCACGCTGCCCAGCCGCAGTTGTTCCTTCACACCGGCGACACGCACCTCGAAGAATTCGTCCAGGTTGCTCGACACGATGCACAGGAAGCGCAGCCGCTCCAGCAGCGGCACCGACGGATCGGCCGCCTGGGCGAGGACGCGACGCTGGAACTGGAGCAGGGACAACTCGCGGTTGGTGAAGTGGTCGTGGCGGAAATGGCGGTCGGGGGCGTTTAGACGCATGGGCTCTCCTGTCGAATCGTCCGATTGAATGCCAAGTATGTGACGATTTTGTTACCGCATCATGAAGCTTCGCAATGCCCGACATTGTGTCGACGGCGCGCGGAAGCGCAGCGCGCGGGTGCTAGAATCCCCGGCTTCCGCGCCACGGGGCGCAGCTCGTGCCTGCTTCATGAATCGTGAATTGATCGCCGCCATCGATCTGGGTTCCAACAGCTTCCGCCTGCAGATCGGGCGGATCGTGAATGACCAGATCTATCCCCTCGATGGCATCAAGGAGTCGGTGCGCCTCGCCGCCGGCCTCTCGCCCGACCGCATGCTCGATGCCGCCGCGCAGTTTCGTGGCATCAGCGCGCTGCGCTGTTTCAACGAGCGCATCCGCGATTACCCGCCCGAGGCCGTCCGTGCCGTGGGCACCAACACCCTGCGCGTCGCCAAGAACGCGTCGCACTTCCTCGTCCAGGCCGAGGCTGCGCTGGGTTTTCCCATCGAAGTCATCGCCGGCCGTGAAGAGGCGCGGCTGATCTACGTCGGCGTCGCCCACACCCTGCCGAATCCCCACAAGCAGCAGCTGGTGGTGGACATCGGCGGCGGCTCGACCGAGTTCGTGATCGGCAAGAGCTTCGAGCCCATCGCGCTGGAATCCCTTTACATGGGCTGCGTGAGCTACTCGCTGCGCTTCTTCCCGGATGGCCGCATCGACAAGCGCGGTCTGCGCGATGCCGAACTCACCGCGCAAAAGGAAATCCAGACCATCTCCCACGCCTACCGCGAAGTGGGCTGGGAGGAGGCGGTGGGGTCGAGCGGTTCGGCCAAGGCGCTGGTGGATATCCTCGAACTCAACGGCTTTTCGGATGGTGGCATCACCCGCGCCGGGCTCGAACGCCTGCGCACGGCGATGCTGAAGGCCGGCAGCATCGACAACCTGCAACTGGAGGGCCTGCGCCCCGATCGCCTGCCGGTGCTCACCGGCGGGTTTGCGATCATGTGGGCGGTGTTCCAGGAGTTCGGCCTCGAGCGCATGGCCTTCTCGGAAGGCGCGCTGCGCCTGGGCGTGCTTTACGATCTGCTCGGCCGCTACCACCACCATGATCTGCGCGACGCCACCGTGTCGGCCTTCGTCGAGCGTTACGGCGTCGATCTGCCCCACGCGCGGCAGGTCACCGAAACCGCCCGGGCCTTCCTGCTGCAGCTCGAACCCGGCGCGGCGGATGAAGAAAACGTGGATCGGCGCTTCCTCGAATGGGCCGCGATGCTCCACGAGGTCGGCGTCTCGGTGGCCCATTCCAGCTACCACAAGCACAGCGCCTACATCCTCGGCAACGCCGACATGCCGGGATTCTCGCGGATGGATCAGGGCCGGCTGGCGCGCATGGTGCTTGCCCACCGGGGCAAGCTGTCGCGGGTCAGTTCGCTTGGCCCCGAGAGCCCGGAATGGCGGCTGATCCTGTGCCTGCGCCTGTCGGCGGTGGTGCATCGGGCCCGCGACGGGCGTGGCGTGCCGCCTCTGCGGCTGAAGCGCGACGGCCGTGGCTACGTGCTGATCGCCGACAGCGAATGGCTGCGCAACCTGCCGCTCACCGCCGCCGTGCTCGACGAGGAAGAACGCCAGTGGCAGGCCATCGGCTTGCCCCTCAAGGTGCGCGTGGAGCGTGCCCCGGCCCGCAACCTGGCGGGCGCCTGACCGCCCGGCCGATGGCCCCCGACGCCCGACCGCAACCGGCGATCCGCAGCGATGGCGCGGCGGTCGCGCTGTCGGGCGACTGGACCTTGCGCCTGCTCTCGCCGCTGCTGGCGGATTTCCGCAGGCAGCTTGACGAAACCCCCGATTCCGCCGGTTGGGATCTCACCGGCGTGACCCGCCTCGACAGCTTTGGCGCACTGCTCCTGTGGCGGCGTTGGGGGCGTCGGCGTCCTGCGCAGCTGGTGTTGCCAGCCGAGCTCGAAGGCATCTTCGGGCGCATCGACGCGCTGGGCGAGGTCAGCGTGCCGGTCGAGCCGCCTTACCGTTTTCTCGACGCCACCGCCCACCTGGGCCGGATGCTCATCGGCTTCGGCCACCATCTGCTCAACTTCGTGGCGCTGGTCGGCCAGCTGTGCCTCGACCTGTTCTACCTGCTGCGTTGCCACGGGCATTGGCCGCTGCGGGAGATGTCGGCCAACTTCTACAAGGTGGGCGTCAAGGCCATGCCGGTGACGGCCCTGGTGGGCTTTCTCATCGGCGTGGTGATGTCCTACCTCTCGGCGCTACAACTGCGGGCTTTTGGCGCGGACGTGTTCATCGTCAACATCCTGGGCCTCGGCATCATCCGCGAGCTCGGGCCGGTGCTGGTGTCGGTGCTGGTGGCGGGGCGTTCGGGCTCCGCGATGACCGCCCAGTTGGGCGTGATGCGGGTCACCGAAGAAGTGGACGCCCTCACCACGATGGGCATCTCGCGTTATGTGCGGCTGGTGCTGCCCAAAGTGGTGGCGCTCGCGCTGGCGATGCCGCTGCTTACCCTGTGGGGCTCGGCGGTGGCGATCTTTGGCGGCATGGTGTCGGCCAACCTGCAGCTGGACATGAGCTACGAATTCTTCCTCAACACGCTGCCCCGGGCGGTGCCGATGGCCAATCTGGTGATCGGGCTAGGTAAGGGCGTGGTGTTCGGCCTGCTCATTGCGCTGGTCGCCTGCCATTTCGGGCTGCGGGTCAAGCCCAACACCGAGAGCCTGTCGGCCAACACCACGGCATCGGTGGTCACGTCGATCACCGTGGTGATTCTGGTGGATGCGATCTTCGCCGTCGCCACCCGCAACATCGGGCTGCCGTTCCGATGAGCGGCGCGGCCACGTTTCCCGTCGAGCTGAAGGGGCTGTCCACCCGCTTCGGCGACACCTGGGTGCATCGTCACATCGACCTGGCCGTGCCGGCGGGCGAGGTGGTGGCCCTGGTGGGCGGCTCGGGCAGCGGCAAGACGACCCTGCTGCGCCAGATGGTCGGGCTGCTGCAGCCGGCCGAGGGCGAGGTGCGGCTGTTCGGCGAACCGCTGTCTGCCGGCAGCCGCGACGCCCAGCTCGCCCGTCGCCGGCGCTTCGGGATGCTGTTCCAGCAAGGGGCGCTGTTCTCGGCCCTCAACGTGTTTGCCAACGTGGCCTTCCCGCTGCGCGAGGCGGGTATCGATGATGATGAATTGGTCAACCATCTTGTCCTTTTGAAGCTGGCGATGGTCGAACTCGGCCCCGAGGTGGCGCTGCGCATGCCGGCCGAGCTTTCCGGCGGAATGGTCAAGCGCGTCGCCCTGGCCCGGGCGCTGGCGCTGGAGCCGGAACTGCTGCTCCTCGACGAGCCGACCGCCGGCCTCGACCCGGACCGCAGCGCCGGTTTTGTGCGTCTGATCCGCGCGCTGCACCGGGCGCTGGGCCTCACCGTGGTGCTCGTCACCCACGATCTGGACACCCTGGCCGCGCTGGCGACCCGCGTGGCCGTGCTATCCGATGGGCGTATACTCGCCAACGGCCCCCTCGACGAGATCATGACGGTGCAGGATCCATTCATCGAACGCTTTTTCCACAGTCAGCGCAGCCAGGCCGCGCTCGCCCGCGGACGGGCCGAAGCCTGATGGAAAGCCGTTCCCACGCCATCGCGGCCGGGCTGTTCGCGATCATCCTGAGCTGCGCGCTGGTGGGCGCCCTGTGGTGGTTCTCGGACCGCCGCGACGCCACCCGCGACGTGCTGCTGGTGAGCTCCGGCAGCGTCAACGGGCTCAATGTGCAGGCCACCGTGCGCTACCGGGGCATCGTTGCCGGCAAGGTGGCGGCCATCAACCTCGATCCGGCCGACCCGCGCAACGTATTGGTCACCGCCCGCATCCGCACCGATCTGCCGATCACTCGTGCTACCCGGGCGCGCCTCGCCAATCAGGGTGTTACCGGGCTGGCCTTCATCGCGCTGGATGACGCGGGCGACGACCCCGTGCCGCTGCTGGGGGAGGGCGGTGGGCCGCCGCGCCTCAAGCTTGCCCCTGGGCTGGTGGATGAGGTGGCCGATGCGTCGCTGCAGACCCTGCGCCAGGTCCGCGAGCTCACCCAGCGTCTGTCGGCCCTGGCCGCGCCCGAGAACCTCGCCCGCATCGAGCGCACCCTGGCCCATCTGGAATCCTCCAGCCAGGGGCTCGACCGCACCCTGAAGGAAGTCCCGCAGACCCTCGCCGCCGTGCGCCAGGTGGTCAGCAAGGAAAACCTCGGCCGCATCGGGCGGTCGCTGGACAACCTCGAACGCCTCAGCGCCGACGCCGTGCCGCTGGCCCGTGATGGCCGCAATCTGGTCGCCCGACTGCAGACGGTGAGCGACCGTATCGACGGGCTGGTTGGCACCACCGGCGAGGGGCTTGCCACCAGCACGCTGCCGCGCCTGAACGTGCTGCTGCAGGAACTCACCACCACCTCGCGGCAGCTCTCCGATCTGCTCGACGAGATCGACGAGACCCCGCAGCTGCTCCTCCTCGGCCGCCGCCGTCCGCCTCCCGGGCCGGGCGAGGCCGGGTTCGGCAATGCGGCTGGCAGCCACTGAGCCCCCAATTCAACCGGAACCGGCCCATGCAGCTCCTGCCTCTCATCCGCCTGTCCCTCGCCGCCGCAGCGTTGCTGCTTGCTGCCTGCAACAGTGTGCCCAAGGCGGCCCCGGGTTATGCGGTGCACGATTTCGGCCCCCTCGACGGCCCGCCGCCGCGAATGCTGGCTTTTCCGATCCGCAGCACCGAGGTCGTCCCAGCGCCGTGGCTTGCCTCGACGGCGATGCATTACCGGCTCCTGTATGCCCAGCCGACACGCCGCCAGGTGTTCGTCGAGAACCGCTGGGCCGCCCACCCGGGGCAACTGCTCGAGCTCGCCCTCAAGCGCAGCATGAAGGGCGACCTGCCGCCTGCGGGCGCGATCGGCTGCAGGCTGCGGGTCGATCTGGATGAGTTCGCCCAGGTCTTCGAATCCGCGGGTGTGAGCCGTGGCGTGATCGAACTGCGCGCCGCACTGCTGGCGCCCCGTAGCGACCAGTCGATCGCAGCGCGCAGCTTCAGCGCCAGCGTGCCGGCGCCGTCGGCCAACGCCGTTGGCGGCGTGCTCGCCCTGCGCGACGGCGTTGCCCGGGTTAACCATGAACTGCTGGATTGGCTCGAATCCCTCGACACCGATCCGGCCCACCGCGTGCGCGCCCGCTGCGGCGCGTGACGCAGCCACGACCGGCCGACACGTGCCGGCGCTTTCATAACCAGGAGGAGAACTCATGAACGCAGTCGTCCAGCCCAACACCGAACCCATGCTGCTGCGCCAGGACGCCGATGGCGTCGCCACCATCACGCTCAACCGCCCGGGCCAGTTCAACGCGCTGTCCCAGCCCATGCTCGAAGCCCTGCTGGCCGAGCTCGAGGCCGTGGCCGCCGATAAATCCGTGCGCGTGGTGGTGCTGGCAGGTGCCGGCAAGGCTTTCTGTGCCGGCCATGATCTGAAGGAAATGCGCGGCAACTACACCAAGGCTTTCCAGCAGGCGCTGTTCCGCCTGTGCGGCAAGGTGATGATGCAGATCGTGAACATGCCCCAGCCGGTCATCGCGCGCATCCACGGCATCGCCACCGCGGCGGGCTGCCAGCTGGTGTCCATGTGCGACCTGGCGGTGGCGTCGGATGTCGCGCGCTTTGCCGTGTCGGGCATCAACGTGGGCCTTTTCTGCGCCACCCCCAGCGTCGGGCTGTCCCGCAACATGGGCCGCAAGCAGGCTTTCGAGATGCTTGTCACCGGCGATTTCATCGACGCGGCCGAGGCCAAGCAGCGCGGCTTGGTCAATCGTGTGGTGCCGCTGGATGCGCTGGACGACGAAGTGGCCAAACTTGCCGCGTCGATCTGCGCCAAGTCGCCGGCGGCGATCTCCATGGGTAAGCAGATGTTCTACTCGCAGCTCGAGATGGGCCTCGACGCTGCCTACCAGCAGGCCGCCGAAGTCATGGCCTGCAACATGATGTGCGAGGACGCCGCCGAAGGCATCGACGCCTTCATGGCCAAGCGCAAGCCGGTCTGGACCGGCAAGTAAGCTGGAGCCTTCCGGGTGCTGATCGATACCCACTGCCATCTGGATGCCGCCGAGTTCGACGCCGACCGGCCTGGCATCCTGGCGGCAGCCCGTGCCGCGGGCGTCGGCGGTTTTCTGGTGCCGGCGGTCGGCGCGACGGATTTCGATGCCGTGGCGGCCCTGTCACGGGCCAACCCGGACTGCCGCCACGCCTTCGGCATCCACCCGATGTACGTCGGCCAGGCCGGGCCGGACGATCTTGATCGCCTGCGCGAAAGGCTCGCCGAAGGCTCGGCGGTGGCGGTGGGAGAGATCGGGCTCGACGGTTTCGTGCCGGACGGCGACCTGCCGCTGCAGATGCGCTATTTCGAGGCGCAGCTTAGGCTCGCCCGGGATTTCGATCTGCCGGTGGTGCTTCACATCCGCCGCGCCCAGGACGAGATCCTCAAGTTTCTGCGACGGATTCCGGTGCCGGGCGGCATCGCCCACGCGTTCAACGGCAGCCGTCAGCAGGCCGACGCCTTCATCAAGCTGGGCTTTCGGCTGGGGTTTGGCGGCGCGATGACTTACCCCGGGTCAAGGCGCATCCGCGAGCTGGCGGCGACACTGCCGCTCGAATCCATCGTGCTGGAAACCGACGCGCCGGACATCCCGCCAGCGTGGTGTGGAGGCGGGCGCAACGATCCGGCCAACCTGGCAAGGTTCGCCATGGTGCTGGCGGAGTTGAGGGGAATGTCGGTGGAAGAGGTGATCGCCGCGACCGGCGCCAATGCGGTGGCGGCGATTCCGGGGCTTGCAACCCTCAGGCCGGCGGGGCAGGCGTCCTGCTGCGGGCGATGATGTGGCGGATCTCCGTCTTCATCTCCTCGACATTGCCGTCGAAGTTGCCGCAATTCATCATCGACACCCCGAACACGTAGGCGTACAGCAACACGCTGCGGGTCGAGGCTTCGTTTTTCGGCAGACCGCAGGCGATGAACAGATCCCGGGCGCAGTTGAGGCGGGCGGTGTCCACTGACTCGACGATCTTCTGGGCGGCCGGATCACGACGGGCCCAGTCGCGCATCGCCAGCTCGATGAGGATGCCCTTGTTGTTGCGGCTGGCGCTGTAAACGTCGATGACGTGGTAGAGCTGGGCTTCTTCGCGACCGGGTTCGGGGCGCGTCTGCTTGACGATGTCGCGGATGCGGCCTTCCTTCCAGGTCTCGAGCACGGCGTCGAGGAGATCCTGCCGATCCTTGAAATGCCAGTAGAAACTGCCCTTGGTGACGTGCAGGCGTTTGGCCAGGATTTCCACACGGATGCTTCCCGCGCCCTCGTCGGCAAGGGTGTCGAGGGCGGCGTGAATCCAGGTGGCGCGGTCGAGTTGGGCGCGGGGAGGCTTATCCATACGCAGTAGTATTGACGCTTATTGCTCCATACGCTACCGTACGGAAAGTGACAAGGCAAGGCTTGCTGTGAGAAGCTAGCCTGCTTGACGCCGTGACGGTGCGCGCAAATGCGCTGCAGTGTCGGCAAGGCGAAAAAAGAGGCTGTCGGCCCGTGGCGGGATGGAACTCCCGGCGCGCTGGCATGCCGAAAATGGTGGAGAACGTCTCATATGGAAGGAGCGCAGCATTGAAGATTCTGGTTCCCGTTAAACGCGTGGTCGACTACAACGTCAAGGTGCGCGTGAAGAGCGACGGTTCCGGCGTGGATATCGCCAACGTCAAGATGTCCATGAACCCCTTCGACGAGATCGCTGTTGAAGAAGCCGTGCGCCTGAAGGAAGCCGGTGTCGCGACCGAAGTCGTCGCGGTGTCGTGCGGCGTGGGCGCCTGCCAGGAAACCCTGCGTACCGCGATGGCCATCGGTGCCGACCGGGGCATCCTCGTCGAAACCGACGTGGAACTCCAGCCCCTCGCTGTGGCCAAGCTGCTCAAGGCCCTGTGCGACAAGGAACAACCCCAGGTGGTGATCTGCGGCAAGCAGGCCATCGACGACGACGCCAACCAGACCGGTCAGATGCTCTCTGCGCTGATGGGCTGGCCCCAGGCCACCTTCGCCTCCAAAGTGGCGGTGAGCAGCGGCAAGGCAACCGTCACCCGTGAAATCGACGGCGGCCTCGAGACCCTCGAGATCGCCCTGCCGGCAGTGGTGACTACCGACCTGCGCCTGAACGAGCCGCGTTACGCGACGCTGCCGAACATCATGAAGGCCAAGAAGAAGCCGCTGGAAACCGTCAAGCCGGCCGATCTGGGCGTTGATGTGACGCCGCGTCTCACGACCCTCAAGGTCGTCGAGCCGGCCAAGCGCAGCGCTGGCGTGATGGTGGCTGACGTGGCTCAGCTGGTCGAAAAACTCAAGAACGAAGCGAAGGTGCTGTGATGACGGTTCTGGTTGTTGCCGAACACGATAACGCGTCCCTGAAGGCCGCGACGCTCAACACGATTGCCGCCGCTGCCAAGCTGGGTGGTGATCTGGCTGTGCTGGTTGCCGGTTCCGGCGCCGGTGCTGCCGCCGAAGCCGCTGCCAAGGTGGCCGGCGTCGCCAAGGTGCTGGTGGCCGATTCGGCCGCCTTCGCCGACCAGTCCGCCGAGAACCTCGCCGCCCAGATCGTCGCCGTCGTCAATGCGGCCGGTGGCGCGATCAGCCACGTGCTGGCCCCGGCCACCACCTTCGGCAAGAACGTGCTGCCCCGCGTCGCCGCGCTGCTGGATGTGGCGCAGATCTCCGACATCGTCGGCATCGAATCCGCCGACACCTTCGTGCGTCCGATCTACGCCGGCAACGCGCTGGCCACGGTCAAGTCGGCCGACGCGGTCAAGATCATCACCGTGCGTACCACCGCCTTCGAAGCGGCGGGTGAGGGTGGTTCCGGCGCTGTCGAACAAGTTGCCGCGGTGGCGGATGCCGGCCTCAGCAAGCTGGTCGGTCGCGAGCTCACCAAGTCTGCCCGTCCTGAGCTTGGCGCTGCCAAGATCATCGTCTCCGGCGGTCGCGGCATGGGCAGCAGCGAGAACTACCACAAGGTGCTCGAGCCCCTCGCGGACAAGCTGGGTGCCGCCCTTGGTGCCAGCCGTGCGGCCGTCGATGCGGGCTACGTCCCGAACGACTACCAGGTTGGTCAGACCGGCAAGATCGTCGCGCCGCAGCTGTACGTGGCGGTCGGCATTTCCGGTGCCATCCAGCATCTGGCCGGCATGAAGGATTCCAAGGTGATCGTGGCGATCAACAAGGATCCGGAAGCGCCGATCTTCCAGGTGGCCGACTACGGTCTGGTTGCCGACTTGTTCGAAGCGGTTCCGCAGCTGGTCTCCGCAGTCTGACGAGCCCCCGTCGGGATCGCTTGAATGAACTTCGCGCCCGACCTCTTCTCGACAGCATGGCACGTGGGTGCCATCTGCTGCGGGGCGGGGGTCGGAGCGTGGATTTATCGGACGGCCCCGTGGCGGCGCCTGCTCGATGGGCATCAGCTCAACGCGCTGCTGGGGGCCGCCGTGATTCTTACCCTGCTGTGGAGCATGAACGCCGGCGTCAAGCCCGGGCTCAATCTCCATCTGCTCGGGGCCATGGCCAGCACGCTGATCTTCGGGCCACAGCTGGCCCTGGTGGTGGTGGCGCTGGCCCTGCTGGGGATCACCATCAATGGCAGCGCCGAATGGGCGGCCTATCCGCTCAACCTGCTGGTGATGGGTATCGTGCCAGTGCTGGCGGGGCGGTTTTATTTCCGCCTCGTGGAGCGCTGGCTGCCCAAGCATTTCTTTGTCTATATCTTCATCAATGCCTTCATCGGCGCTGCGGCGGTGGTTCTCGTCCAGGGCGCCGTGGCATCGGTGATGCTCTTTGCTGCCGGCGCTTACCCGGCGGATCTGCTGTTGTCCGAGTATCTGCCCTTCTTTTTGCTGCTTGGCTTCGCCGAGGCCTGGCTGTCGGGCATGGCGCTCACATTGCTGGTGGTTTACCGCCCGGAATGGGTCGCGAGTTTTGATGACCGCAGTTATTTGAATCAGTAAGCCGGCCCCGCCAGGTCGTAAATCCAAAACAACTAGAGTGGAGAAAAAATACGATGAGCAGTTACAACGCCCCTATCCGTGACATGCAGTTCGTGATGCGCGAACTGGCTGATCTCGAAGCCGTCGCCGCCCTGCCTGGCTGTGAGGATGCCTCCCCCGACGTGGTGGACGCGATCCTCGAAGAGGCCGGCAAGTTCGCCAACGGCGTGCTGGCTCCCCTCAACCGTGCCGGTGACACCATCGGCGCCAAGTGGGACAACGGTGTCGTGACGACCGTGCCCGGCTGGAAGGACGCCTACACGCAGTTCGCCGAAGCCGGCTGGACCGCGTTGGCCTGCGAACCTGAATTCGGCGGCCAGGGCCTGCCGAAGCTGGTCTCCACCGCGGTGATGGAAATGTGGAAGTCGGCCAACATGGCCTTCTCCCTGTGCCCGATGCTGACCACCGGCGCGATCGAAGCGATCTCCCTGTGCGGCACCGATGCCCAGAAAGCCGACTACCTGCCCAAGATGGTGAGCGGCGAATGGACCGGCACCATGAACCTCACCGAGCCCCAGGCCGGTTCCGACCTCGCTGCCGTGCGCAGCCGCGCCGTGCCGCAGGGTGATGGCACCTACAAGATCTTCGGCCAGAAGATCTTCATCACCTACGGCGAGCACGACATGACCGACAACATCATTCATTTGGTGTTGGCCCGTCTGCCGGATGCGCCGGAGGGCGTGAAGGGCATCTCGCTGTTCGTGGTGCCCAAGTTCCTGCTCAACGCCGACGGCACCCCGGGCGAGCGCAACGATGTGCATTGCGTGTCCATCGAACACAAGCTCGGCATCCACGGCAGCCCGACGGCGGTGCTGGCCTTCGGCGATAACGGCGGCGCCATCGGCACGCTGGTCGGCGAAGCCAACCGGGGTCTCGAGTACATGTTCGTGATGATGAACGAAGCCCGCTTTGCAGTCGGCATGGAAGGCCTGGCCCTCTCCGAGCGCGCCTACCAGCAGGCGCTGGCCTACGCCAAGGATCGTGTCCAGGGCACCGAAGCCGGCGTTCGTGGCGGCCCGAAGGTCAGCATCCTGCATCACGCCGACGTCCGTCGTCTGCTGATGAACATGAAGTCCACCACCGAAGCCATGCGCTCGCTGGCCTACGTGGTCGGCGCCGCCACCGACATGGCCCACTACCATGCCGACGAAGCCGTGCGTGCCCGCAGCCAGGCTTTTGTTGATCTGATGATCCCGGTGGTCAAGGGCTGGTGCACCGAAAACGCCAACCTCATCACCTCCGATGGTGTGCAGGTGCACGGTGGTATGGGCTTCATCGAGGAAACTGGCGCCGCTCAGCACTACCGTGACGCCCGCATCACCGCGATCTACGAAGGCACCACCGCCATCCAGGCCAATGACCTGATCGGCCGCAAGATCGCCCGCGAAGGCGGCCTGACCGCCAAGGCGCTGGTTGCCGAGATGCGCAAGGTCGAGGCTCAGCTGGCCGAAGCGGCTGGCGATGAGTTCGTGGCAATCCGCAAGTCCCTGTCGGCCGGCGTGACGGCAGTTGAGGAGGCGGTGGAGTACATCGTCGCCACCTATGGCAAGGACATCAAGGCGGCCTCCGTCGGTTCCGTGCCCTTCCTGAAGCTCCTCGGCATCGTTGCCGGTGGCTGGCAGATGGCCCGTGCCGCGCTGGTTTCCGCCCGTCGCCTGGCCGAAGGCAGCGGTGATGCGTCGTTCTACAAGACCAAGATCACCACGGCGCGCTTCTACGCCGACCATGTGCTGTCGCAGGCTCCGGGCCTGGCCTATACGGTGGTCAACGGCGCTGCTGGTGCGCTGGATCTGGCGGAAGATCAGTTCTGATGCTGGGCTGATCGTCGGTTTTTGATCGCCAGACAAATGCCGTTCAGCGTAGGCTGAACGGCATTTTTATTTCGTCGGAGCGATTTCAAAGACTAGATTTGATCGAAGTTCTGTAAGCGTCCGGCCACCCCATCTCCCCCGGGCAGCCCAAATAGCGTATTCGTGTC
>NZ_CALAYQ010000036.1:0-108426 GCF_937894855.1 uncultured Zoogloea sp. | reverse complement strand
ATCATCTGGCCGGACGCCATCGCGCCCTTCCAGGTCGCCATCGTGCCGATGGGCTACGCCAAGTCCGAAGCCGTCCGCGAAGCCGCCGACGCGCTGTATGCCCAGCTCACCGCCGCCGGCATCGACGCCTTCCTCGACGACCGGGACGAACGTCCGGGCTCGCTCCTGGCCGACAACGAGCTGATCGGCACCCCGCACCGGGTGGTGATCGGCGACCGTGGCCTGAAGGAAGGCGTGGTCGAGTATCAAGGCCGTCGCGACGCCGAAGCCACCAAGCTGCCGGTGGCCGATGTCGGCACCACTGTCATCGCCAAGCTGAAGGGCTGATGATGCGCCGCCTGCGTTCCGTCGTCCGCACCTGCCTCGCAGCCCTGCTGCTGGGCGGCGGCGCCGCGTCGGTGCAGGCCGGCAACCAGCAGTACGAGCCCCTCGCCGCCAGCGTGCAGGCCGCCCTGCACGCCGCGGTGGCGGATCAGGCGCCCCTCGACCCGAGCTTCCAGCGCTCGCCCGAACGGGCCCGCTGGCTGGCCGAGATGTCCCAGCGCCTCGCCAAGCGCATCCCGGACGAAACCGCCCGCTCTGAGCTCCTGCGCGCGGTGCACTACGAAGCCACCCGCGCCGGGCTCGACCCGCAGCTGGTGCTGGGCCTCATCCAGGTGGAAAGCGGCTTCAAGAAGTACGCCCTGTCGCCGGTGGGCGCCCGCGGCTACATGCAGGTGATGCCCTTCTGGGCGCGCCTCATCGGCAACCAGGAAACCAACCTCTTCCACATGCGCACCAACCTGCGCTTTGGCTGCACGATCCTGCGCCACTACCTCGACATCGAGAAGGGCGATCTCTTCCGCGCCCTGGGCCGCTACAACGGCAGCCTCGGCCGTGCCGAGTACCCCAACATGGTGCGCGCCGCGTGGGAGCGCAACTGGGCCTACCCACCCCTGCGGCTGGCCTCGAATCCCTGAGATTGCTGGCCGATCAAACAAAACGGGCGCCGCAAGGCGCCCGTTTCACATCCAGCTACAGCCGGATCACTCCATGATGATCCCGCCGCCCAGGCACACCCGGCTCTCGTAAACCACCACGCTCTGCCCCGGCGTCACCGCCCACTGGGGCTGGGCAAAGACGATCTCGGCGCGACCGCCCGACAGCACGTCGATCTCGCACGGCGCATCCGGCGTGCGGTAGCGCGGCTTGGCGGTATAGACCCAGTTGGTGCGCGGCTCACGCCCCGACACCCACGACAGCTCGCCGGCGACCAGCCGATCCTTCAGCAGCGCCGGATGGTCGTGGCCCTGCACCACGTACAGCACGTTCTTCGCCACGTCCTTCTTCGCCGCGTACCACGCGTCGTGCTCGCCGGCGTCGTCCTGGTTGCCCTTGATGCCGCCGATCTGGAGGCCCTTGCGCTGGCCCACGGTGTGGTACATCAGGCCCTGGTGCTGGCCAATCACCTTGTCACCTTCCAGCGTGCGGATCTCGCCCGGCTTCGCTGGCAGGTAGCGCGCCAGGAACTCGCGGAAAGGCCGCTCGCCGATGAAGCAGATGCCCGTCGAATCCTTCTTGGCGTACACGTGCAGGCCAGCCGCCTCGGCCATCTTGCGCACGTCACGCTTGTAGAGGTGGCCGATGGGAAACAGGGTCTTGGACAGCTGAGCCTGGTTTAGCCGGTACAGGAAGTAGCTCTGGTCCTTGGTGCCGTCCTCGGCTTTCATCAACTGGAACTCGGTGCGGCCGTCGTTGGTCCATTCGCGCACCTGGGCGTAGTGGCCGGTGGCGATGCGGTCGGCGCCCAGCGCCATCGCGTGGTCGAGGAAGGCGCGGAACTTGATCTCGGAGTTGCACAGGATGTCCGGGTTCGGCGTGCGGCCGGCTTCGTATTCGCGCAGGAAATCGGCGAACACCCGCTCCTTGTATTCCTTCGAGAAATTCACGACCTCCAGGTCGATCCCCAGCACATCGGCGACCGACACCACATCCACCAGATCCTGGCGGGTCGAACAGTATTCGTCGTCATCGTCGTCCTCCCAGTTCTTCATGAACAGGCCGACCACGTCGTACCCCTGCTGCTTGAGCAGCAGCGCGGCAACCGACGAATCCACGCCGCCGGACATGCCGACGACGACTTTTTCCTTACGAGACATCTGGTCCCTCTCCATCCAGCCAGTCTTCCAGGGGCAACACCACGGCTGGATCGCCATGTTCCCCGAACCAAGTATCCACTGCGAAACGCGCCCCTTCACCGGGCGCATCATCGGTGCCGCGCTCGCGCAGCACCGCCGAAAAATGCTGGGCCACCAGCCAGCGCACCCGCCGGCGGATGGGATCGACCGCATGGAAGCGCAGCAGGCCGCGCTCCTCGAGCATCAGCAACAGCCGTGTCGTCGAGGTGGCGTGGTCGATGCAGTCCATCATGCCGTTCTCGCCGAAATCCAGGTAATCCCCGGGACGGTCGGCGCTGATCGGCAACTGCTCGCCGGCCCAGCGATAAAGCTGCCCGAGCACCTGCGCCACGATCGCCCGCTCGGCCACCTCCGAATCGGCCCGAAGCAGCCGCGCAGCCACTTCGGCAAGCTGCGCTTCGGAAAACCGCGCTTCGGCCTCGACGAGACAGCCGTAGTTGTAGCAGATCAGCACCTGCTCGTCCGCCAGGACCGGCCCCGGGGCCAGCGCGGCAATCAGCGCCAGCCCGGCGATGACCGGGCGGAGGCGCTGGATCACGCGTCGTAGTGCCGGATCAGATCCAGCGGATAACGCCGCCCGGCCATGTAATCCTCGCAGCACTGCAGGATCAGCGGGCTGCGATGGCGCTCGCGCGTCGCCCGCAGCTCGTCCAGCGTCAGCCACACCGCGCGCACAATGCCGGTGTCGAGCTTGCGCTCCGGATCGAAGCCGGTGATCGAACCGCCAAAGGCAAAGCGCAGGTAGGTGATGTCGCCCGCCGGCCGCGGCCACTGGTAGATGCCCACCAGAAACTCGGGCTGGAACCCATGGGCGGTCTCCTCCAGCGCCTCGCGGGCGACGGCATTGACCAGCGATTCACCCCGATCGAGATGCCCGGCCGGCTGATTGAAGCGCAGCCCGTCCTCGGTCTCCTCCTCCACCACCAGAAAACGCCCGTCGCGCTCGACCACCGCAGCAACCGTGACATTTGGCTTCCAGATCCTCATGGACATCTCGTGCACGCAAAATTGTTATTTTACCCCCTTCGGGGCGGCGGTCCGCAGACCTGCGGAATGCGCTAGAATCGAAGGCTTAAATTTTCTGTATTCAGCTGGAGATCCCCACAATGTCGATGGCAGACCGCGACGGTTTCATCTGGTACGACGGCAAGCTCGTGCCGTGGCGTGAAGCGACCACCCACGTGCTCACCCACTCCCTCCACTACGGCCTGTCGGTCTTCGAGGGCGTTCGTGCCTACAACACCGTAAGCGGCACCGCGATCTTCCGCCTCGCTGAGCACACCCAGCGCCTGCTCAACTCCGGCAAGATCTACATGATGAACATTCCTTACTCCAAGGAAGAACTCATGGAAGCCCAGCTGGAAGTCGTGCGCGCCAACAAGCTCGAATCCTGCTATCTGCGCCCGATCGCCTTCTACGGCTCCGAAAAGATGGGCATCTCCACCAAGGGTGCCACGGTGCACGTCGCCATCGCCGCCTGGCCGTGGGGCGCCTACCTGGGTGAAGACGGCCTCGAGAAGGGCATCCGCGTGAAGACCTCGTCCTTCGCCCGTCACCACGTCAACGTGACCATGCCCCGCGCCAAGCTGGCCTCCACCTACGCCAACTCCATCCTGGCCAACCTGGAAGCCACCGAAGCCGGCTACGACGAAGCCCTGCTCCTCGACACCAACGGCTTCGTGGCCGAAGGCGCCGGCGAGAACCTCTTCGTGATCAAGGACGGCGCCATCTACGAACCCGAGATCGCCTCGGCCCTCACCGGCATCACCCGCTCCTCGGTGATCCAGGTTGCCAAGGAGTTCGGCCTCGAGGTGATCTCCAAGCGCATCACCCGCGACGACATCTACATCGCCGACGAAGCCTTCTTCACCGGCACCGCCGCTGAAGTCACCCCGATCCGCGAGCTCGACGGCCGCGTCATCGGCGAAGGCAAGCGCGGCCCGATCACCCAGAAGCTGCAGGCCCGCTTCTTCGACATCGTGAACGGCAAGGCCCCCGAATACCAACACTGGCTTGCCTACATTTAAGCAAGGGAGATTTCCATGCCTGAAAACCAGGACAAAACCAAGCCGATCGAAGTCACCGCCAAGCAGCTTCCGCTGCACTGCCCGATGCCCGACGCCCCGTTGTGGGCACGCCACCCGCGTGTCTTCCTCGACGTGACCTCGGAAGGCGAGGCCACCTGCCCGTATTGCGGCGCCCAGTACAAGTTTGCTGGCGAGCTGCCCAAAGGCCACCACTGACCCGGTCTGCGGTGCTGATATCAACGGGGGCGGCAACGCCCCCGTGTCACGTCCAACCCACCTGACTGCCCATGACGAGTCCGATCTTCACCTCACCCGAAGAGGCCGAAACCGCCTTCTACGCCGCCCTGTCCCGCGCCGATCTCGACGGCATGATGGCAGTGTGGTCCGAAGACGAGGAAGTCGTCTGCATCCACCCGGGCAGCATCCGCCTCGTGGGCCTCGCGGCGATCCGTGAATCCTGGCGCCAGCTCTTCGCCGCCGGCACCCGGATCATCGTGCATCCCACCCAGCCGGTGCAGTGGCTCAACGTGATGACCGCGGTGCACACCGTGCATCAGCGCGTCCACCTCGAAGGCGACCACCGCCTGCACCCGCCGATCATCGCCACCAACGTCTTCACCCGCGGCGCCATCGGCTGGCGCATGGTGCTGCACCACGCCTCGCCGGCCCCCGACATGGACAACCTGCGCGGCAGCGACAGCCCCCACGTCGTCCATTGAGCCCTTCGCCCACCGACTCCACTTACCGGGCGCCCCGCTGGCTGCCCGGCGGCCACGCCCAGACGATCTGGCCGCTGCTGCGCAAGGGCCCGATGCCCGCCTTCCAGCGCGAACGCTGGACCACCCCCGACGGCGACTTCATCGACCTCGACTGGCTGCCCCGCCGCCCCGACGCGCCGCTGGTGGTGCTGTTCCACGGCCTCGAAGGCTCCAGCCGTTCGCCCTACGCCCGCAGCCTGATGCGCCACCTCGCCGATCTCGGCTGGAACGGCGTCGTCCCGCACTTTCGCGGCTGCTCCGGCGAGCCCAACCTCAAGCCCCGCGCTTACCACTCCGGCGACGCCGACGAGATCGGCTGGATCCTCGAACGGATCGCCGCAGCCTTTCCCGACGTCCCGCGCTTTGCCGCCGGCGTGTCCCTGGGCGGCAACGCCCTGCTACTGTGGCTCGGCACCCGGGGCGATGACGCCAGGAAACTGATCGACGGCGCGGCAGCGATCTGCCCGCCGCTGGATCTCGCCGCCGCCGGACACAACCTCGGGCGCGGCTTCAACCGCGTCTATACCCGTCACTTCCTGGCCACCCTCAAGGAGAGCGCGCTGGCCAAGCTGGCCCGCCACCCCGGCCTGTTCGACGCCGACGCGGTGCGCGCGGCCGCCAACCTCTACCAGTTCGACAACCTCGTCACCGCCCCACTGCACGGCTACCGGGACACCGACGACTACTGGCTGCGCGCCTCCAGCAAGCCCCACCTGCAGGACATCCGGCTGCCGACGCTGGTCATCAACCCGAAAAACGACCCCTTCCTGCCCGCCCGCCACCTGCCCGGCCCGGCGGACGTCTCGACCCACGTGCGCCTGGAGCAACCCGCCGAGGGCGGCCACGTGGGTTTCGTCAGCGGATCGTGGCCCGGCCGGCTCGACTGGCTGCCCCGGCGCCTCGTGCGCTTTTTCACGGAATTCACCTGATCCACGGCGCGCCGCCAAACCCGTCTCACGGGGCTGACATCCAGCCCGCGTATAATCCACTTTTCATCATTTCCGCACCGGAGCCCTCCGCATGTTCGTCCCCGCCCCCGAGATCTTCAAGGCCTATGACATCCGCGGCATCGTCGACAAGACGCTGACCGCCGAAGCCGTGCGCGCCATCGGCCACGCCCTCGGTTCCGAAGCCGTCGCCCGTGGCCAGCAGGCCATCGCCGTCGGCCGTGACGGCCGCCTGTCGGGGCCCGAGCTCGCCGGTGCGCTCGCCGATGGCATCCGCGCCGCCGGCGTCGACGTGGTGGACGTGGGCTGCGTGCCCACCCCGCTCACCTACTTCGCCGCGTATGAACTCGGCACGAACTCCTGCGTGTCCGTCACCGGCAGCCACAACCCGCCGGACTACAACGGCCTGAAGATGGTGCTGGGCGGCCAAACCCTGTTCGGCGAGCTGATCCAGGCCCTGCGCCAGCGCATCATCGACGGCAACCTGGTCACCGCTGCCGTGCCCGGCAAGCTCACCCAGGCCGACGTGGTGCCGGCCTACGTGAACAAGATCGTCGGCGACGTGAAGCTTTCCCGTCCCATGAAGGTGGTGATGGACTGCGGCAACGGCGTGGCTGGCGCGGTGGCGCCCGAGCTCTTCAAGCGCCTGGGCTGCGAGCTGGTGGAGCTGTTCTGCGAGGTGGATGGCAATTTCCCCAACCACCATCCGGACCCGTCCAAGCCCGAGAACCTCGCCGACGTGATCCGTGCGCTACGTGAAACCGACGCCGAGATCGGCCTCGCCTTCGACGGCGATGGCGACCGGCTGGGTGTGGTGACCAAGGACGGCGAGATCATCTTCCCGGATCGCCAGCTGATGCTGTTTGCCGAGGATGTGCTGTCCCGCGTGCCCGGCGGCGAGATCATCTACGACGTGAAGTGCACCCGCAACCTGGCCGGCTGGATCAAGGATCGCGGCGGCAAGCCCACCATGTGGAACACCGGCCACGCGCTGGTGAAGGCCAAGCTGAAGGAAACCGGCGCGCCGCTGGCTGGCGAGATGAGCGGCCACGTGTTCTTCAAGGAGCGCTGGTACGGCTTTGACGACGGCCTCTACACCGGCGCCCGCCTGCTGGAGATCGTCTCCCGCCAGCCGGATGCCAACCCGGTTCTCAAGGGCCTGCCCAACGCCACCAGCACCCCGGAGCTCAACATCAAGATGAACGAAGGCGAGCCCTTCGCGCTGGTGGACAAGCTCAAGGCCGAGGCCAGGTTTGAAGGCGCCGAGAGCATCCTCACCATCGACGGCGTGCGCGTCGAATACGCCGACGGCTTCGGCCTCGCCCGCCCGTCCAACACCACCCCGGTGGTGGTGCTGCGCTTCGAGGCCGACAACCAGGCCGCCATCGAGCGCATCCAGGCCGACTTCCGCCGCACCATTGAGGGCGTCTGGCCGGGGGTGAAGCTGCCGTTCTGAGCGGAAGCGCAGCGCAAAAAAACGGCGACCGGAGCAATCCTGTCGCCGTTTTTGTTTTGGGCAGCGCCGGGGCTGCCGGCAGGCGTTCAACCCATCCCGGCCCCCGCCAGCCGCAGGCCGAAACCGATGAACAATCCACCCACGCTCCCCGTCGCCCCCGCCGACAGGCGCCGCCGGCGCCGGAAGACCTCCGCCAGCCGGGTGCCGCCAAAGATCAGCGCCGACAGGTAGAGCGCGCTGAAGAACTGCACGATCACCCCGAGGATGAGGAAGGACAGCTCCGGATGGTCGTAGCCCGGCGACACGAACTGGATGAAGAAGGACACGAAGAACAGGATCGCCTTGGGGTTCATCAGGCTGATGAGCAGCGCCACCCGGAAGGGATGAGATGCATCCCGCGGCGGTTCCACGGGCGCCGCCGTGTCGGCCTCGCCCCGCCAGGTGCGCAGCCCCGCACGCAGCAGCCCGATCCCCAGCCACACCAGATACGCCGCACCGGCGTAGCGCAGCCCCATGAACAGCGCAGGCGTGGCCTGCAGCAGCGAGGCGGCGCCGGTGGCCGACAGGATCATCAGGATCAGGTCGCCCAGGAAGATCCCGCAGGCGCCGCGATACCCCGCCGCCACACCCCAGCGGGACGCGACGGTCATCACGTAAAGCGAATTGGGGCCGGGCAGGAGCACGATGAAGATCGTCCCCAGCACGAAGGTAGTGATGTCGGTGATGCCGTAGAACATGGGCGAGCCCGCAAGGCAAAACGTGGATTATCGCAGCCGCGGCAGGCTGGCGGGCTCGCAGCATGATCAACGGCAGGCGCTCAGCCGCCGGTGACCAGCGCGTCGGGAATCTCGAAGCGGTCGCCGTTGCCCAGTGTGATGACCGACGTGTCGCCGGCGCGCTCCACCTCAAGGCCGGCCGGGCCGTCGGACGACACGGCCTTGCCGCCGGCAAACGCCACGTGACGCACGGCCCCGCTGGGCAGGGTGATCCGCACCGTGCCGGCACCCGCCTCGCGGCGCATCACGCCGGCCTCGCAGGCGGTCGACTGGCCGCCGGCCGGCATGCAGCGGATCGACGCGGTGGCGTGGAAGGGCGTGCCCGCCACCCGCGCGTCGCTCGCCGCGGCCTTGCCCGGATGGGCGCCAGCCCGCACCGACAGGGTGTAGCGCGCCACTTCGTTGCGGCGGGCGGCGCTACGCATCAGATAGACGCGGACGAGATAGTCACCACTCACCGGGGCAACGGTCTCGAAACGATCGCCCGAGGTGCTGCCGACGAACATCGCGCCATCGGTCGCGCCCGGCGCGTCCACATTGAAATAGCCGCTCGGGTTGCTCGTCCTGAGCTGCATCACCACCGACTGGCCGGCTTCGAGCGGGATCAGGTAATCCGCCAGCTGGTAGCCCTTGAGCTTGCCCGACAAAGCCTGGGTGGCCCCGGCCGCCACAGCCACCTTCCGGGCGGGCGGCAGATCCGGCTGAGCCGGGGCGGCCAGCGCCAGCCCGGCCGAAGCCATGAAGGCCACGCCCAGCACGGCGCGACGGGCGAGCTCAGCCCCGCTGCGCCAGGTAGTCGGGCTGGAAGGCTGCCATCCGGTAGGCGTCCCGATAGACACCATCGACGAAGAATTCATGCCGCAGAACCCCTTCTTCCGAGAAACCAAGTTTTCTGTATACCGACACCGCCCGGGTGTTCTCCACATCCACCACCAGGAACAGTTTGTAAAGGTTGAGCACCGTAAAGGCGTAGCCCATGGCCAGGCGGGTCGCCTGGGCGGCATAGCCGCGGCCTTGGTGATCAGGCGAGATGATGATCTGAAACTCGGCCCGGCGGTGGATGTGGTTGATCTCCACCAGCTCCACCAGCCCCACCCGAAGGCCTTCGCGCTCGACGATGAAGCGCCGCTCGCTCTGGTCGTGGATGTGCTTGTCGTAGAGGTCGCACAGTTCGACAAAAGCCTCGTAGGGCTCCTCGAACCAGTAGTGCATCACCGTCTCGTTGTTGTCCAGCTCGTGGACGAAGCGCAGGTCTTCCCGCTCCAGGGGTCTCAGTTTGAGTTGATCGTTCATGCCGGCATCGAACCGTGTTGTGCAAAATTGACGGCCCCGCAGGGCCCGGGGTGGTCTGACCCCGCACCGGGCCGACAGTTCGACGGGATGGTCATGCCGGACGGGTGCCCCGTCAAGCATCGCGACCTGAAAGACAAAAAGGGTTGCCGCCTGCGCGACAACCCTTCGGTGGTGATGCGTGACCGCCGGCCCGGCTAAGGTCAGGCCCGGGCCGGGCGCGGCCGGTCAGCCGGCGCTCACCGTCAGCCTGGGCTTGCGACCTTCGGCCACCCAGGCCAGCACCGTGCCGTACATGTCGGCCAGCGCCGGGCGGGTGGCGCGCTCCTTCTCGGCCCGGTCGGTGTAGAAGGCGAGGGATTTCTCCCGGTTGCCGGACCACTGGTAGGCCACCCACAGCGCGGCCTGGCTCTCGTCCTTGCGGCCGGAGAGGGCCAGCGCTTCGGCCAGCGGCGTCCAGGTGGAGCTGCGACGCGGGTCGAGCTGCAGGGCGGCGGTCAGCACCTCGGCGGCGTCCTGGGGCTTGCCGGCCTTGACGAGGGCGTAGCCCAGGTTGCCGGCCAGCTCCACGTCGCGGGGGTTTTCAGCGAGGCCCTTGCGGAACAGCTCGGCGGCGCGGGCCGGGTCTTCAGCCTTCAGCGCGTCCAGGCCTTCGGTATTGAGCTTTCTGGACACGGCCCGGTTGCCCGGCGCCGGCTTGCCCAGCTCCTCGATGCGGGCCGCCACGGCAAACACGGTGGCGGTGTCTTCCCGGGCGGCGGCGCCGAGGGTCTGGAGCAGGCACTGACGGGCCGAGCCGCAGCTTGCCGCGGCTACGCCCGGCTGGGCGGGCGGCGCGAGGGACACCGGCGGAACCGGCAGCACGGCCGGCTGGGCGGGCGGCGCGGCCACGGGTGCGGGCGCAACAGCAGGCGCGGCGGCCGGTGCTTCGGCAACCTCGGGCGCCTCGTCGGCGATGATCGGCGCGGGCGCCTGCAGGGATTCGGCCTGCGCGGCGTTAGCGGCCAGCTTCGGCTTGTCGAGGAAGGCGTTGAGCACCTGATCGGCGCCACCCAGGCTGGCCTGCACGGCGCTGCCGTCGAAGATCCGGCCGTTGGTGCGCAGCACGCCCTCGGCGTACTCGAAGCTGCCCTTCAGACTGCCGTCCGGGCCCTGGGTGAAGCCCATGGCCTGCATCGTCTGCAGCTTGCCGGCATCCAGCACCTTGCCCTTCAGCACCATCTCGCCGGAGGCCTTGAGCATGTTCGCCAGGGAGATCGGCGCCGACGCCGACATGGACTTGCGGGCCTCGACCATCAGCTTGCCGTCCAGGCTGCCCTGGCCCACCGTGCCGGCGAGCTTGGGAATGCCGAAGGAGAAACCCTGGGTCATCAGGGTGCGCAGGGCCTTGCGGAAGGTCTCGTCCTCGTCCGCGGTCATGTTCTGCAGGCCGCAGGTGTCGCCAAACAGGCGGCTGATGGTTTCGATGCTGCGCTTGTCGAGATCGCGGATCGCCATCTCGAGGGTCAGATCCTTCACCGTCTCGCCGCCGAAGGACGCGGCACGCAGGCTCTCGGTGACCTGGGCGTTGAGGCGCTCGCCGTCTTCGGTCACCAGCGTGGCGTGGCGGAAGCCTTCGGCCGAACCGTGGCTGGTGGCGATGCGCTCGATGGACAGGGACGACGAGCCGGTGCCCAGATAGCGGTTCTTCAGATCCACGTCGAGGGCGATCTTGCCCAGTTCGACAGCTTCGCCGTTGCCACGGGTGAGCAGCTTGTCGATACCCCAATTGACCGCCAGCGCAGTCTTGCCAACCGCGAGGCTGCCGCTGGAGGGCGCGATGGTGAGCTTCTGGCCGCCCTGGTCGAGGGCGAGCTCGGGCAGCGACATGGCCGAGCGGAAATCGCCGCCGTAGCTCACGTCGCCGTTGCCCTGCAGCTTGAGGCTGGGGCCGAAGAGTTCGGCCAGCGCGGCGGCGAGTTCGCCGGTGGGCTTGGCGCTCCAGGTCACGCGCAGGGGCGCGGAGGGCAGCACCAGGTTGGCGAGGGAATATTCGACCTCCAGCGCCGGGCTCTGGCCACCCTCGCCGCTGGAACACTGGTCAACAAGCTCCATCCCGAAGGAGCCGGTGGCGGAGAACAGCCCGCTGCTGTGCTGAATGTTGCGGACGCGCACCCCGGTCTCGGACGAGGGTTTGGCGGCGAAGGCCCGTATCTCCCGTTCGGCCACGCTGCCCACATAGGCGCTGGCGCCCAGCCAGCCCGCCATCACGATGCCGATGCCGCCAGCGGCGACGAGGATTTTCTTGTTGTCCTTGCTCATGTCGTTCTCCCGCCGACGGGCGGCGCAAATGGAAAGATCGCGTACGAAACGCACGAGAGAAGGCGCATGGGCGGCAGACGCGCGCGGACGGCCGGATCGACAAAACACGAGGAGGAAGGTGCGGACAGCACGGAAAACCGACGCAGGTGCGAACGCACCAGCGCTGAGGGAACCCGGCCATCCTTCCTGCGTGCAGGTTAGGATCCGAAGCTTTGCGTCCGGGGTTCTCACCCCGTTTGCCTTTTTCTCGTAACTTGATCTTACAACTTGTGGCGCAGCCGCGGGCTGACTTTTGTCACGAACAGCCCGGCGGCGTCATGCAATCAGCCTGCGGCCAGCCCATCCAGATGATGGACGATCTCGTCGAAACCCGGCCGTAGCGCCGGCACCGACCCGAGGCAACGGGCCGCGAGGGCCGCGAGCCCGTCGCGCAGCACACCGGGCGCCGTGCGCTCGGCGAGCTCTTCAAGCAAGCAGCCGCAGGCGCGCACCTCCACCTGCTCGAGGCGCCGGGCGCGGACCGGGTCGGCCGGCGAGACGAAGGACGCCGCGCCGAAATCCCCCAGAAAAACCCGCCCCTCCCCGTCGTGCAGAATGTTGTGGGCGTACAGATCGCCATGCACGATGCCCCGCTGATGCAAATGCGCAGCGGCGGCGGCGATGCCTCGGGCGATGGTGAGCGCCGTGGCAGGCGTGAAGCGGGCATCTGCCGGATACACGTCGCGGGTACAGGTATCGAGGCTGGGCGGGCCGGCGAGGCTGCGGAAGGCGGGGTCGATCAGCGCCATCACCAGCCCAGCGGTGTCGGCCGGATGACCGGTCACCTCGCCGAGCACCGGGATCAGCTGCGGGTGGCCGCCCGCCCCCACGCAGGCGGCCCGCTCGCTGGCCGGCAGGCCGTCGCTGGTCACTTCGCCCTTGAAAAGCTTCACCGCCACCGACCGCGCGCCTTCCAGCGCCGACCACGCCGCCCGGTGGATCACCCCGGACGCGCCCTCGCCAAGAATGCCGTCGGTCGCCAGCGCCGCCCACGGCACTGGCCGGGTGTGCGCCTCGGCCTGCCAGGCGGCGTCGAGCGTTGCGCAAAAGGGATTGCCGGCGTAGGCCAGCCACGCCAGCCGAGGCAGATCGAGCAGCCAGTCGGGGAAGGCGGCGATCCGGTTGGCGGCGATGCGCAGCAGCTCCAGCGACGTGCACGCTGCCATCTCCGGTGGCAGCGCGGTGAGCCGGTTGCCCGCCAGCGCCAGCTTGCGCAGCCCGGTGCACCGGCCGATGCCGGCGGGCAGGGTTTCGATGCGGTTGTCGGTGAGGATCAGCCAGCGCAGGGTGGGCGGCAGGGCGGCGTCCGGCACGGTGTGCAGCCGGCACGACTTGAAGCCGATCATCTGCAGCGCGGGGCAGCGGCCCAGCACCTCGGGCAGGACCTCGAAGGGGTTGCCCGAGCAGAACAGCACCCGCAGCCGGGTGAGCCGCGGCAGGTCGTCCGGCAGGGTGGTGAGTTCATTGCCCGCCAGGTCGAGGATCTCCAGCGTATCGGCGAGCTCGAAGATCTCCCGCGGGAATTCGCGCAGCCCGCAGGCGAGCTTGAGGTGACGGGCGCCGGCGAGCGTGCCTGCGCGCAGCTGTTCGAGGGTGTGCATCAGGGGAGAGGATGACGGCGTAGTGGGCGAGGGGCGATTCTAGCGGTCAGTCGGTTACCAGACGCTCGACAATTGCCCACATCCGGCGCCTTGGGCGCTCCGTTCAGGCCCCCTGGCCGACCAGCTTGCGCGTCACCCGGGCGCGGCTCTCGCGCTCTTCATGCTGGGCGCGGGCCAGCATGCTCTCCTCGACGAAGGTCATGTGGCAGCGCACCGCCGCCTGGGCGGCCACCGGGTCGCGGCGCTTCACGGCGTCCCAGATGGCCGCGTGCTGGCCGCGCAGCTCCTGCCAGTCGTCCTCCAGCCGGCGCAGGTGGCGCAGGTTGCGGTCGATGTGGTCGTGAGTCACACGGAACAGGCTGGCCGTGAGGTGGCCGATCATCACGTTGTGGGCGGCTTCGGCGATGGCCTGGTGGAAGGCCAGATCGGCCCGCACCTGTTCATCGAAGACCTCGGCCGACGGCCCCTGGGCGAACAGCCCCTCGACCCGCGCGTAGGCCTCGCCGATGCGCTGGATGTCGGCGTCAGTGGCGCGGCGGGCGGCCAACGCGGCGGCTTCGGATTCGAGCATGCCGCGAAACTCCAGCAGGTCCGCCTGGATGTTGGGATGCTGGCGGAGCATCTCGCCCCACGGGTCGGTGAAGCCGGCGTCGAGCCGGTCGGTCACATACGTGCCGCCACCCTGGCGGCTGTGGAGCAGGCCCTTGGACACCAGCTTCTGGATCGCCTCGCGTAGCGACGGGCGCGACACGCCCAGCTCGGCGGCCAGTTCGCGCTCGGGCTGCAGGCGGTCGCCGGGCTTGAGGGCGCCTTCGAGAATGCGCTGTTCGAGTTCGTGGGCAATGGTGTCGGAGAGCCGCTGGACGGCGATTTTTCCGATGGTCATTTTTCTTCCGAAAATTGGTCTGACCAAAATACTAACTCCAAGTCTTGACCACGCTCAAGCCTGAAGACCCAAAAACCTAGTCGTTTACCCCTAGATCACCCAAAAATCAGTGGTTTGACTTATGTAGAGGATTGACTTCGACGGGGCGCGCGGGTAGATTTTCCTTCAGCGGTTCAATTGGTCTTACCAATTTACCGACACCATCCAGAATCATCTGGCCAATAGCCGCAGCGACGGAACAGAATTCCGTTTCCAAGCGACAAGGACTGGAGGAGACCCATGAGCAGACCGACCCACGGCGCCGGACACTCCGCGCGCACTTACCCCCCGCGCCCGCAGGCGGTGTATTTCTACGCCACCTGTCTGGTAGATCTCTTCGTGCCCGAGGCGGGCATGGACGCCATCACCCTGCTCGAGCGGGAAGGCATCCGGGTGATCTTCCCCGACAACCAGACCTGCTGCGGCCAGCCGGCCTTCACCAGCGGCTTTCCGGCCGAGGCGCGCGAAGTCGTCGCCGCCCAGCTCGATCTCTTTCCCGAGGACTACCCCATCGTGGTGCCCTCCGGCTCCTGCGCCGGGATGATCCGCTGGCACTGGGAGAAGGTCATCGGCGACGACGCCGACCTCGCCGCCCGCGCCGCCGCCATCTCGGCCCGCACCTTCGAACTCGCCGAGTTCCTGGTGCATGTGCTGGACTTCAAGCGCCCCGACCAGGGCGAGCCGACCACCGTCGCGCTGCACACCTCCTGCTCGGCCCGCCGCGAGATGGGCACCCTGCTGGTGGGTCGCGAGCTGCTGTCGCGCCTGGGCAACGTCAGTCTGGCGATCCACGATCACGAATCCGAATGCTGCGGCTTCGGCGGCAGCTTCTCCCTCAAGCACCCCGACATCTCCACCGCGATGGTCACCGACAAGGTCGCCTCGCTGAAGGCCACCGGCGCCCGCCAGATGGTGACGGCCGACTGTGGCTGCATGCTCAACATCACCAAGCGCGCCGCCCTCGAAGACCAGAACGCCGGCCGCGCCGCGCCGTCGCTGCCGGGCGAGCACCTTGCCACCTTCCTGCTGCGCCGCACTGGAGGAAAGCAATCATGACCGCCCGCGACCGCATCCTCGCCAAGCTGCGCGGCGCCCAGCCGGCCACGCCGAACCCGCTGCCCAGCCTCGACGAACACTACGCGCCCCGCGCCCGCGGCGAATCCGTCGCCGAGCGCGCCGCCCGCTTCAAGGCCGGTATCGAGGCCTTCCACGCCGACGTCCACTTTTCCACCGACGCCGACTGGCCCGCGCTGCTGGCCCGGCTGTGCGTCGAGAAGGCCGTCGGCACCCTGCTCTACGGCGGTGACACCCCCGCCGGCCGCCGCCTGGACGCCGCCACCTTCGCCGGCACTACGCTGCGCCCGTGGGCTGGCCAGGTCGAGGAGATCAAGGCCGATCTGTTCCACCGCGTCGGCGCAGGCTTCACCCAGGCCCGCGGCGCCATCGCCGAAACCGGCAGCCTGATCCTGTGGCCGTCCGACGCCGAGCCGCGCACCCTGTCGCTGGTGCCGCCGGTGCACTTCGCGCTGCTCGACGCCCGCACCATCCAGCCCACCTTCTTTGACGCGATCCGTGCCGAAGGCTGGTCGGCCGGCATGCCCACCAACGCGCTGCTGATCTCCGGCCCGTCCAAGACCGCCGACATCCAGCAGACCCTCGCCTACGGCGCCCACGGCCCGAAGGAACTCATCGTGATCGTCACCCACGCCGAAGGAGAGCCCCAATGAGCGCGCCCAACGCCAGTGCCGACACCGGCAAGCCGATCGCATTCGTCTCCGCCAAGCAGCTTCGGGAGCGGATGCACGATGCGGTGAACGATGCCCACCTGCGCAGCAGCTTCCGCGGCGCGATGGATTTCCTGATGGCCAAGCGCGCCGCCCAGTTCCCCGACGCGGACGAGCTGGATTCCCTGCGCAGCCTCTCCGAGGGCATCCGCCAGTACAGCCTCACCCGCCTGCCGGATCTGCTGGAGCAACTCGAAGCCAACCTCACCCGTAATGGCGTGAAGGTGCACTGGGCCGAGACGCCCGAAGAAGCCAATGCCATCATGCTCGGCATCGCCCAACGCCATCAGGCCAAACTGATCGTCAAGGGCAAGTCGATGGTGAGCGAGGAGATCGAGTTCAACCACGCCATGGAAGCCGCCGGCGTGGGCGCCCTCGAATCCGACATGGGCGAATACATCGTCCAGCTGGCCGGCGAGAAGCCCTCGCACATCATCATGCCGGCGATCCACCAGACCAAGCAGCAGATCGCCAAGCTGTTCGCCGAACACATCCCCGGCGTGGAGTACACCGACAACGTGGACGCGCTGATCCAGATCGGCCGCCGCGTGCTGCGCGAGAAGTTCGAGATCGCCGACATCGGCCTCTCCGGCGTCAATTTCGCGGTAGCCGAAACCGGCACCCTGTGCCTCGTCGAGAACGAAGGCAACGGCCGCATGTGCACCACGGTGCCCAAGGTGCACATCGCCATCACCGGCATCGAGAAGGTGGTCGAGAAGCTGGAGCACGTGGCCCCGCTGTTCTCCATCCTCACCCGCTCGGCCACCGGCCAGGCGGTGTCCACCTACTTCAACATGATCTCCGGCCCGCGCAAGGCCAATGAGAAGGACGGCCCCGAAGAGGTGCACCTCGTGCTCCTCGACAACGGCCGCTCCCAGGCCTATGCCGACGAACAGTTGCGCAAGACGCTGCAGTGCATCCGCTGCGGCGCCTGCATGAACCACTGCCCGGTCTACACCCGGATCGGCGGTCACGCCTATGGCACCACCTACCCCGGTCCCATCGGCAAGATCGTCTCGCCCCACATGATGGGGCTGGAGCAGACCCACCTGCTGCCCACCGCCTCCACCCTGTGCGGCGCCTGCGGCGAAGTCTGCCCGGTGAAGATCCCCATCCCCGAACTGCTCATCCGCCTGCGCGGCGAAGCCCAGTCCGAACCCCACGCCAACCCGGCGATGGTCGGCCAGGGCGCCGGCTACAGCGCACTGACGACCTTCGTCTGGCGGATGTGGGCCCGCGTGTACAGCCGCCCCGGCAGCTACCGGGCCTTCAGCTGGCTGGCGAGCCGCTTCCGCGCCCTTGCGCCGAAGAATCAGGCCGGTTGGACCGCCGCCCGCACGCCCCTGACACCCGCTCCGCGAAGGCTGAGGGACATGGTCCGCGACCGACGATAGCGGCCTGATCCGCCCCGGGGCGACATCCGTCGCCCCACCCCCACCACTGACCGAATCAAACCTCATCCCTGACGGGAGGACCCGCCATGTCCGCTCTCATCGACGCCCTGCGCCAACGGCTGCCCGCCCACCGCGTGATTAGCGACGAACTGCGCCGCCTTGCCTATGGCACCGACGGCAGCTTCTATCGCCTGATCCCCGAGGTTGTGGCGGTGGTGGAAGACGAAGACGAAGTGCGCGACGTGGTGGAGCTGGCCCGCACCCACAGCCGGCCGGTCACCTTCCGCGCCGCCGGCACCAGCCTGTGCGGCCAGGCCGTCACCGATGGGGTGCTGGTGCTGCTGGGCGAAGGCCTCGCCACCTGCCGCATCGCCCCGGACGGCGCCACCGTCAAGGTCGGCCCGGCGATTGTCGGCGCCGAGGTCAATCGCCGCCTCGCCCCGCTGGGCCGCAAGATCGGCCCCGATCCCGCGTCGATCAACGCCGCCAAGATCGGCGGGATCGCCGCCAACAACAGCTCCGGCATGTGCTGCGGCACCGCCCAGAACAGCTACCGCACCCTCGCCTCGATCCGCGTGCTGCTGGCCGACGGCACCGTGCTCGACACTGGCGACGCCGCCAGCCGCGCGGCCTTCCACGCCAGCCACGGCTACCTCCTCGACAGCCTCGCCCGGCTCTCCGACGAGGTGCGCGCCAACCATGCCCTCGCCGAGCGCATCCGCACCAAATACAAGATCAAGAACACCACCGGCTACAGCCTCAACGCCTTGGTGGATTACTCCGACCCGATCGACATCCTGTCGCACCTGATGATCGGCTCGGAAGGCACCCTCGGCTTCATCTCCGAAGTCACCTACCAGACCGTGCCCGAATACGCCCACAAGGCCAGCGCGCTGGTGTTCTTCGCCGACATGGAAACCGCCTGCCGCGCGGTGGTGGGCCTCAAGCAGCAGCCGGTGGATGCGGTCGAGCTGCTCGACCGCGCCTCGCTGCGCGCCGTGGCCGACAAGCCCGGCATGCCGCCGCTTCTCAAGACTTTGGCCGACGGCGCCACCGCGCTGCTGATCGAAACCCGCGCGCCGGACGCCGCCGATCTCCAGCGCCGCATCGACGCGGTGCTCGCCGAGCTCGCCCCCTACCCGCTGATCGAGGCCCCCTCCTTCACCACCAACCCGGCCGAGATCGACCGCCTGTGGAACGTGCGCAAGGGCACCTTCCCGGCCGTGGGCGCGGTGCGCAAGCCCGGCACCACCGTCATCATCGAGGACGTGGCCGTGGCGGTGCCCGATCTCGCCGCCGCCTGCCTGGATCTGCAGGCCCTCTTCGCCAAGCACGGCTACACGGAGGCGATCATCTTCGGTCACGCGCTGGAGGGGAACGTCCACTTCGTGTTCACCCAGGATTTCGGCATCGAGTCCGAAGTCGCCCGCTACGCCGCCTTCATGGACGACGTGTGCGCGATGCTGGTCGAGAAGTACGACGGCTCGCTGAAGGCCGAGCACGGCACCGGCCGAAACATGGCGCCCTTCGTCGAGCTCGAATGGGGCACCCAGGCCTACGGCCTGATGAAGGAGATCAAGGCCCTGTTCGACCCGGAAGGCCTGCTCAACCCCGGCGTGATCATCAACGACGATCCCCAGGCCCACCTCAAGCACCTCAAGCCCATGCCCGCCGCCGGCCAGCTCTACGCGCCGGTGGATCGCTGCATCGAATGCGGCTTCTGCGAGCCCCAGTGCCCGTCCCACGGCCTCACCCTGTCGCCGCGCCAGCGCATCGTCGGCTGGCGTGAACTGTCGCGCCGCCAGGCGGCCGGCGAGGCCCCGGGCCAGCTGGGCGAGGACTACCTCTACATGGGCCTCGACACCTGCGCCACCTGCGGGCTGTGCTCCACCGCCTGCCCGGTGGGCATCGAGACCGGCGCCCTGACCCGCGCCGTGCGCGGCGAGAACCTCTCCGGCGTGGCCCGCCAGCTTGGCAAGCTCGCCGCCGACCACTTCGGCGCCACCCAGGCCCTGGCCCGCACCGCGCTCAAGGCCGGGCATCTGGCCGAAGCCATCATCGGGCCCAAGGCCCTGGGCCGGATCACCGGCGGCAAGTGGAAGGAAGGCATGCCCATGCCGCAGCCCCTCACCCACCGCGCCACCCGCAGCGACGGCGACAAGGTGGTGTACTTCCCCACCTGCGCCGGCCGGATGTTTGGCGCCGACACCCCCGAGCACGCCCTCTCGGCCACCGTCATCCGTGTGCTGGAACGCGCCGGCTACGCCCCGATCATCCCCGAGGGCGTCAATGAGCTGTGCTGCGGCCAGTCCTTCGCCAGCAAGGGCATGGCCGATGACGCCGACCGCAAGTCGGCCGAACTGGAAGCCGCGCTGCGCAAAGCCAGCGACAACGGCAAGTACCCGATCATCCTCGACGCCAGCGCCTGCAGCCTGCGCATGAAGACCTTCCTCGCCGAACGCCTGCCGGTGTTCGACCTGGTGGAGTTTGCCCACGACGCGCTGCTGCCGCGCCTGATGCTCCAGAAGAAGTCCGACCCGGTGCTGATCCACCTCAACTGCTCGGCCCGCCGCATGGGCTTCGAGGGCAAGTTGAAGCAGCTCGCCGCCGCCTGCGCCGTGCAACCCGTGATGCCGCCCGAAGTGAAGTGCTGCGGCTTTGGCGGCGACCGGGGCTTCGTGGTGCCCGAGCTCAACGCCCACGCCCTGCGCAAGCTCGAGGTGCCCGCCGGCTGCTGCGGTGGCTATTCGAGCAACCAGACCTGCGAGATCGGCCTCACCAACGCCACCGGCCTGCCCTACCGCTCCATCGTGCATCTGCTCGACGAATGCAGCGAGGAGGCCGCGCGCCTCGCCACCTGCTGATCCCCGGACACCGCAAGAACCCGTCTCACCCCAATCCGAAACACCCGCATTCACCAAAGGAGGAATTACCGAATGCAAACCTGGATGCAGATTTACGACCCCGCGGGCAACCTATGGTTGTCGTCGCTGGTCGCCGCGCTGCCGATCATCTTCTTCTTCGTGGCCCTCGCGGTGCTGCGGATGAAGGGGCACATCGCCGGCACCATCACCGTCGCCATCGCCCTGGCGGTGGCCATCTTCTTCTACAAGATGCCGGTGGAAATGGCATTGGCGTCGGCCGGCTACGGCTTCCTGTACGGCCTGTGGCCCATCGCGTGGATCATCATCGCGGCGGTGTTCCTCTACAAGATCACCGTCAAGACCGGGCAGTTCGACATCATCCGGGCCTCGGTGGTATCGATCACCGATGACCAGCGCCTGCAGATGCTGCTCGTCGGCTTCTCCTTCGGTGCCTTCCTGGAAGGCGCGGCCGGCTTCGGCGCCCCGGTGGCGATCACCGCCGCCCTGCTGGTGGGCCTGGGCTTCAACCCCCTGTACGCCGCGGGCCTGTGCCTCATCGCCAACACCGCGCCGGTGGCCTTCGGCGCCATGGGCATTCCCATCATCGTGGGCGGTCAGGTGACCGGCATCGACCCGTTCAAGATCGGCCAGATGGCCGGCCGTCAGCTGCCGCTGCTGTCGGTGATCGTCCCGTTCTGGCTCGTCGCCATGATGGACGGCTGGCGTGGCATCAAGGAAACCTGGCCGGCGATCATCGTGGCTGGCCTGAGCTTCGCCGTCACCCAGTTCTTCACCGCCAACTACATCGGACCGGAGCTGCCGGACATCACCTCCGCGCTGGTCAGCCTGATCTGCCTCACCGTGTTCCTGAAGAACTGGAAGCCGAAGCGCATCTTCCGCTTCGACAACAAGGCCACCACCGAGCGCGCCGCCGAGAAGCACTATGAGTTCGGTCAGATCGCCAAGGCCTGGTCGCCCTTCCTGATCCTGACCGTCATGGTCACCATCTGGAGTCTCAAGCCCTTCAAGGCCCTGTTCGCCAAGGACGGCCCGCTGTACTCGCTGGTGTTCCAGTTCCCGGTGCCGATGCTCGACAAGCTGGTCATCAAGATGGAACCCATCGTCGCCAAGGCCACGCCTTACGCCGCGGTGTACAAGCTCGACATCCTCTCCGCCACCGGCACCGCGATCTTCCTGGCCGCGCTGATCACCATGGTCGTGCTCGGCATGCGCACCAGCGAAGCCGCCAAGACCCTGAAGGAAACCGTGATCGAGCTGAAGCGCCCGATCTACTCCATCGGGATGGTGCTGGCCTTCGCCTTCGTGGCCAACTACTCCGGCCTGTCCGCCACCCTGGCCCTGCTGCTGGCTGGCACTGGCGTGCTGTTCCCGTTCTTCTCGCCCTTCCTGGGCTGGCTGGGCGTGTTCCTCACCGGTTCCGACACGTCGTCCAACGCGCTGTTCTGCTCGCTGCAGGCCACCACCGCGCACCAGGTCGGCGTCTCCGACACCCTGCTGGTGGCCGCCAACACCACCGGCGGCGTGACCGGCAAGATGATCTCTCCGCAGTCCATCGCCGTCGCCTGCGCGGCCGTCGGCCTGGTGGGCAAGGAATCGGATCTGTTCCGCTTCACCCTCAAGCACAGCCTGATGTTTGCCGCCATGGTGGGCATCATCACCACACTGCAGGCCTACGTGTTCACCTGGATGATCCCGTAAGCGCAGCACGACAAGTTTCAGGATGGGGATTGCGTTCCCCTGGGAGCCTCGACGGCGGCCGGAGAAATCCGGTCGCCGTTTTTTTTCATCCCGCTACGGCAAGGCGGCGCCCCGCCGGTCGTCGCACCACCCGGCCACTTCGCCGGGCTAAACCTTGCTGGATAGCCCGCCGATACAGCAAGATGCTGAGACTCGCGCCCCGGTGCGGCGGTCCGCAAGAACCGCGATCCGGTTCAGCCCTGGGAGATTTCATGAATCTGATCCGCCCTCCACGCAACGCGGCTGGTTGCTCGCGGCGGGCATCTGCCTGAACCCGACATGCAAGCCATCGATATCTTTCCGTGGAACGATAGTTTCGAGACGGGGCTGACCGACATCGATCAGCAGCACCGTCAACTCGTCGCGCTCCTCAATCTGCTGGCCAGTCAGGTCGCCTACAAAAGCGACGGCGCCCAGCTCAGGCACATCCTCGACGAGCTGATGCGCTACACCGTGTATCACTTCCAGGCCGAAGAGCACATCTGGCACAGCCATGTGGCCGGAACCGAGGAGGAGATCCGTCACCGGCAGGTGCATGCCGGCTTCATCGACACCATCCGCGGCCTCATCGATCAACAGTCGGTCAGGCCCCTCGACGAGCTGGTGCAGGAAACCCTCGCGTTTCTCGCCAGCTGGCTCGCATCGCACATCCTCGAATCCGACAAGCGCATGGCCTTCACCGTCGAAGCGATCCAAGCCGGCCTGCCGCCCGATCAGGCCCGACGTCAGGCCGCCGAGCGGATGAGCGGTGAAACGCAGACGTGGATCAACCTGATCCTGACCATCTACCGCACCCTGGCGACCAACACCGTCAACCTGATGCGCGAGATCGCCCGACACAAGGTGGCCAACGACGCCCTGAGCGCCAGCGAAGTGCGCTATCACGCCACCATCGACGCGGCGCCCGTGCCGATGGCGCTGAACGACGACAGCGGAAACATCACCTACCTCAATGCGGCCTTCACCCACGCCTTCGGCTACACGCACGACGACATCCCGACGCTCCAGGCGTGGTGGAACCACGCCTACCCCGATCCGGACTATTGCCGGCACGTCATCACAGCCTGGACGGAGCGGCTGGAAACGTCGAAACGCGACGGCACGGCGTTCGTGCCCCTGGAGGTCCGGCTGCTGACCAAGGATGGCCGCCAGCGCACCGTGATGGCCTCGGCGTCGTCGCTCAATGCCGTGGCGGACAGCCTCCACCTCGTCACGCTGTACGACATCACCGAACGGGAACAGGCCGAACAGCGGCTGCGCGAATCCCATCTCCTCCTGCAGACCGTCATCAACAACGTGCCGATGCGGGTGTTCTGGAAGGACCGGGACCTGCGCTACCTGGGCTGCAATCCGCCGTTTGCCCGCGACGCCGGCAAGTCATCGCCCGAAGAGCTCCTCGGCAAGGACGACTACCAGATGGGCTGGTCAGCGCAGGCCGGCCTGTACCAGGCCGACGACCGCTCGGTCATGGATTCGGGCCATGCCAAGCTGTCCTACGAAGAACCCCAGACCACCCCGGACGGCGCCACGATCTGGCTGCAGACCGCCAAAGTGCCGCTGCGCAACGTGGCCAACGAGATCATCGGGATCGTCGGGGTCTACGACGACATCACCGAACGCAAGCTCGCGCAGGATTCCCTCCGGCAGAGCCAGGAGCGCCTGCGCCTCGCCCTCAGCGCAGCCCGCCAGGAATGGTTCGATGTCACCGTGGAGACCGGTGAGGTCAATGTCGGCCCGACCTACGCCCAGCTGCTGGGTTACGAGCCAGACGAGTTCGAGACCAATCTGGACAACTGGCTGGCCCACGTCCACCCGGACGACCGGCCCGGCCTGCTGGCGCTGTTCGCCGATGGACACCCCACCGACCAGACCCTCGAAGTGGAATATCGGCGCATGACGAAATCCGGCGACTGGATCTGGTTCCACGCGGTGGGCAAGGTGATCGAGCGCGACGCCCGCGGCTATCCCAACCGGATCGCCGGCATCAACATGGACGTGACCGAACGCAAGCGCGCCGAGGAAGAACTGGCCCGCCATCGCCAGAACCTCGAAAACCTCGTCGAGGAACGCACCCAGCAGCTCATGGAGGCCAAGTCCGCGGCCGAAGCGGCCAACGTCGCCAAGAGCGCCTTCCTGGCCAACATGTCCCACGAGATCCGCACCCCGCTCAACGCGATCACCGGCCTCGCCCACCTCATCCGCAAGGGCGGCCTGGCGCCGGATCAGATCGAACACATGAACAAGCTGGAGGGCGCGGGCGAACACCTCCTGAGCGTGCTCAACGCCATTCTCGACCTCTCCAAGATCGAGGCCGGCAAGTTCTCGCTCGAAGAGCGCGACGTATGGATCGAAGGCCTCGTCGGCAACGTGAGCTCGATCGTCCGGGAGCGCGCCAACGGCAAGGGCCTGACATTCACCACCGAGGTGGACCGTTTTCCCGATGGCCTGCTCGGCGATCCGACCCGCATCCAGCAGGCCCTGCTCAACTACGCGATCAACGCCATCAAATTCACCGACCACGGTCATGTCACCCTGCGCGCGAAGCGGATCGGCGACGACGCCCTCGGCACGCTCGTCCGCTTCGAGGTCGAGGACACCGGGATCGGCGTCGCGCCGGACACCCTCGCCCGCCTCTTTGCCGCGTTCGAGCAGGCCGACTCCACCACCACCCGCCAGTACGGCGGAACAGGCCTCGGCCTCGCCATCACGAAGCGGCTCGCCGCGCTGATGGGCGGCGAGGTGGGCGCATCGAGCACACCCGGCGCAGGCAGCACCTTCTGGTTCACCGCCAGGCTCAAGCAGGGGACGCCCGAAGTCCGGCGTGCCGCCACCGCCTCCCCGCAGGACGCCGAGACGATCCTGAAGCAGCGGTTTGCCGGCACCCGCATCCTCCTTACCGAGGACGAGCCGATCAATCAGGAGATCACCCAGGCGCTGCTCGAAGACGTGGGCCTGTCGGTCGACTTCGCCGACGACGGCCTCGAAGCGATTCAGCGTGTCGAAACCCAGGCTTACGCATTGATCCTCATGGACATGCAGATGCCAAAGATGGATGGCCTCGACGCAACGCGGCGCATTCGTCAGATGCCCGGAAACCAGCGCACCCCCATTCTGGCCATGACCGCCAACGCCTTTGCCGAAGACAAGGCCCGCTGCCTGGAAGCCGGCATGGACGACTTCATCACCAAGCCGGTCGTCCCGGAACGGCTCTACGCCGCGCTGGCAGAGTGGCTCATGAAAACCTGACGTAGGGCGGAGACGACGACGGGCGCATCCCGCCCCTGCTAGGCGCAGCTGGAAAGGCCGCCGGCCCCGTTCTCGCCATGATGCAGCCGCTTGACCCGGTACATCCGGCGGTCGGCGGTCTCGAGCAGATGATCCACATCCAGCCCGTCCGCCGGCAGCGTGGCCATGCCGACGCTCGCGCTCAGGGCGTACGAATGGCCTTCGAACTGCAGTGGCCGCGCGATCTCATCCTCGATCCGGTGCATCAGCATCTCTCCCCCGTCGGGCAGATCGACCGGCGAGAAGATCATCCCGAACTCGTCGCCCCCGAGGCGGGCAACAGTGTCGGATTCCCGCGCACAGGCGGTGAGGCGACGGGCGACCTCCATGATCGCGGCGTCCCCCACCCGATGCCCGTAGGAATCGTTGAGGTGTTTCAGCCCGTCCATGTCGATCATCAGCACGCTGGCCGGGCGCTTGTCCCGCCGGTGCAGCGCCAGCGTATTGCGCAGCCGCTCGATGTAGAACGCCCGGTTGGCCAGCCCCGTCATGGCGTCGTGGGTGGCCTTGTAGAACAGCTCATCGACGTTGTACTTCGCCGCAAAATACATCACCGCGGCCACCACCTCCGACAGCATACGCAGCGCCCGCACGTCGATGTCGCTGAACTTGTCCGACTGCCGCGACATCGCCTTCAGCACGCCGACGGTCTCGCCCTCATGCCGGAGCGGCACCACGATCATCGACCGCAGGCCCACCATGCGGCACGCGTCCCGGTCGACCCGCGGATCGCTCTCCGAATCCCGGCAATGCAGAATCTCGCCGGATTTCACGCACAGGCCGGACAAGCTCTCCCCTGCCTTCAAGCGCAAACCCAACTGGCTGGCAGCGATGCCCGCGCCCGCCCGATAGACCATCTCTTCGCCATCGGCGAGCTCGATGGCGGCACCATCCGCCTCGATCAACCCCAGCGTACGCTCGACCACCAGGGCCATCGTTGCGGTCAGATCCAGCCCAAGCCGGGCAATCTCGGCCTGGATCGCGATGATGTCCAGCAACTGCTGTTTTGAAGGCATGCGCAATCTCTCGACGGCAAGGCTTTTCGTATGAAAACTATACACCTTTAGTCATAGAGGGTACTTGATAAGTCTCTAATGTGTCAGGGATTCACGACAGATCCCGTATCTGCGCCGCAGGCCTCGGCGGCGCGCCCTGAAGGGCGATCGCGTCCGAAAAAACCGGCGCGAAACACATTCCATCTTGCTATCCCGATGGTCTGTTCCTATACCTAATCCAGCGGACAGACCGCCGCAATCCGAACTCCCCACCCGGCGATCGCGCCGCGCCCAGCGTCATCCAACCCCAGCCAAGGAAGACCGCCATGAGCATTTACTGGAATGAAGAAGCCCTCAACCGTGACCACCGGATGCCAAGCATCCTCGCCATTGGCGATTCGTGGTTCTGGTATCCCTTCCCTGGCGGCAGCCTCGCCAGCTATCTCGGTCCCATTGTCGACAGTAAGGGGCACGCGATCCTTGCCAAGGGAAACAACGGCGCGGAAGCCTTCCAGTACGTGGACGGCAAATACCGCAAGGAGATCATCCACACACTCAAGTTCTACGGGTCGGGACTCTCCGCGGTGTTCATCAGTGGTGGTGGCAACGACTTTGCGGGCTTCAACGACATGCGCCCCCTGCTGGGGCTTGACTGCACCAACGCCACCACCGCCGCAGAGTGCTTCATGAAGGACGACGGTGGCCTCGACGACTTTCTTGAGCGGATGGAGCTCTACTACCGCACCCTGATCGGTCGCATCTACACCTACACGTCCCTCGACTGCTTCATCATCCTGCACAACTACGACTACGCGATTCCCAACGGGCGGGGCGTGTTTGGCAAGACCGGATGGCTCAAGCCGGCGCTTGTAGATGCGGGCGTCCCCGTGCATCTGCACCAGGATTGCGTGCATTACCTGATCGATGAATTCCACAAGATGCTCGAACGCGTCTGCGCCATGGACAAGGCGCACCTGCTCATCGTCGACAGCCGCGGCACCCTCGGCCCCGACGACTGGGCCAACGAACTTCACCCCAAGGGCGAGGGCTTCAGGAAGATCGCAGAGGAACGCTGGACGCCCGTACTGCAGGCAGCAAACCTGGCCTGAGAAGACCGGGCGGGATGAACGACAACGGCGACCGGGGGTGATCCGGTCGCCGTTCTTCATCGCGGGGCACGCCGTGGCCCTGCGCTTGCAGCCCCGCCGGGCTTATCGCACCAGCCGGCAGGCCTCAGCGCCCCGGCTGCACCACGATCACCCCCATCCCCACCAGCGCGATCGCCGCGCCCGCGACATCCCAGCGCGTCAGCGCCACGCCATCCACAAAGCGCAACCACAGCAGCGCAACGCCGATGTACATGCCGCCATAGGCGGCGTAGGTGCGGCCGGCGGCGGTGGGGTGGAGGGTGAGCAGCCAGGCGAACAGACCGAGGGAAAGTGCCGCGGGCAGGAGCAGGAATGCGCTCCTGCCCTGCCGCAGCACGAGCCACGGCAGGTAGCAGCCGATGATCTCGGCAAGGGCAGTGATGGCGAAGAGAGCGCTTGCGCGTAGCAGGTCCATGGTGATCTCCGGTTGGTTGCCGGAGGCATTCTGGCATGACGACGTGGGACGCCCCGCCTTGCGCTGGATGCGCGCCGGCCCGGATGAAGGGCCGGGCAGCGCGCGAGCGCTTATTTGCTTGCGTCGGGCTTGCTGCGGCGCACAGGCTTGCGGTCGGATTTCTTCTTGAGGCCCACGGCGACGACTTCGTCGGCATCTTCGCCGTAGATGGCAACCACCTGCTTGCGGGAGCCGACCACGGAACTGTGGAACTTGTGCTGGAAGCGGATGGTGGTATCACGGGCGGCTTCGAGGGCCTTCTCGATGCCGGATTCGACCTCCTGAGCGGCTTTGTATTCCTTGAAATTGGCCTCGACGATTTCGAGGGTGTATTCCTTGTTGGGCGGGTTGTAGCCTTCGATGGTGCGCAGCCCATAGAGTGCGTCTTCATCTTCGAGGAGCACGGTGGTGGAGATGCGTTTGAGTGCAGAGCTGGACATGAGCGTTTCCTGACGAAAGGATGGATCGGATGGATGTGACGCCACGTGTTCAATCATACAGGCCTGCAGTTCAACAATAAATATGCCATTCGATATAGAAGACGCGTGCCAGCCATGGGGCGCGGCGCCTCCCGCGGTGCGCGGCGGGCAGTTGCGTGACGGGCGGCGGGCAGGGGGCATGGCGAAGGATCGCGTCTCGGCGCTGGCGGGGTTTGCCCATCGTCTCCGGCGGACTGCCGATCCGCACTGCCCACCATGGATTGGCACCATATGGCGCGTGAACCCCGGTTGTCGGGGCGAGATTGGCAATCTGCGGCGTGAAAATGCCAATCTGCGCCGTGCGATTGCCAATCTCACCGTGAGATTTGAGTTCTTCGGTCGGCGATTGCCAATTGACGGCCTGCGATTGCCAATCGCGGCTCCCGATTGGCAATCGGTGCCGTGAAATTGGCAATCGCAGCCCGTAAACTGACAATATGTCATGCCGATTCAGATTGTCGGCTGGCGCGATCCCGGTGCGCCGGCCCAAGCGCAATTCGCCAGCACCCCATGGCCTCCGCCGCGCAGCGCACGGCGCTGATCCGGCAGCACACGTCAATCCGCCGGCCCACATTCAGCCTGTGGAACAATCGCGTCCTTTCTTTCGCCTCGCGCTTCCGGCCTTCGATCCGCAATGGTGGCTCCCTACGTGATTCCTCCCGCCTCCACCCAGCTCCTGCTGTGCATCGCCTCCGACTGGGATTCGCCCGCTGGCGAACTGCAGTGCTTCACCCGCAACGCCGACGGCAACTGGCAGCCCGATGGCCAGCCGCTGCCGGTGATGCTGGGGCGCAGCGGCCTGGCGTGGGGGCGCGGGCTACATCCGCTGATGGCCGGCACGGCCAAGCAGGAAGGCGACGGACGGGCGCCGGCGGGGGTGTTTGCGATCACCGCGCTGTTTGGCTACGCGCCCGCCGATGCCCCCCTGCCCCGCGCCGCCCGCCTGCCCTATCACCCGGCCCGGCCGGGGCTCAAGTGCGTGGATGATCCGAAGTCCAGCCACTACAACTGCATCGTGGATGCGGCAGGCGTGCCCGGCGACTGGGCGAGCTGCGAAGACATGCTGCGGGACGACCGGCGCTATGAACTGGGCGCCGTGGTGGCCCACAACATGAACCCGCCAGTGCCGGGGGCGGGTTCGTGCATCTTCCTGCACGTGTGGGAGACGCCGGAGACACCCACCTCGGGGTGCACCGCGATGGCGCTGGCCCCCATGCAGGAGATCGCCCGGTGGCTGGACGCCGCCCGGGCGCCGGTGCTGGTGCAACTGCCCGAATCCGAATACGCCCGCCACCAGCAGGCGTGGGGGCTGCCCCGGCGGTGACACCGGCCGGCCGCGCCGATAGACTCACCGCCTTTCCATCCTTCATCGGCCCCGCCATCCAATGGGCGCGGCCGGCCCTGCCATCGTGCTCAACCGCATCTGGGTTGCCTTCGTTCTGGTCGGATTTCTCGCCACCCTGGTGCAGACCGTGCAGGGCGATCTGCAGCTGTTCTCCCGCGTGCTCACCGGGCTGTTCGACACCGCCAAAACCGGCTTCGACATCGCCATCGGGCTGGTGGGGGTGATGAGCCTGTGGCTGGGGGTGATGAAGATCGGCGAGAAAGGCGGGCTGATCCAGCTCTTCGGGCGGCTGGTGGCGCCCTTCTTCCGGCGGGTGTTTCCGGACATCCCCCCGGGCCACCCGGCCAGCGGCAGCATCGTGATGAACGTCTCCGCCAACATGCTGGGGCTGGATAACGCCGCCACGCCCCTGGGTTTGAAGGCGATGCGCGAGTTGCAGGAGATCAACCCGCACAAGGACACCGCCAGCAACCCGATGATCATGTTCCTGGTGCTCAACACGGCGGGCATCACGCTGATCCCCACCTCGGTGATCGCGATCCGCCAGAGCATGGCGGTACAACAGGGGCTGGTGGGCTTCAACGCGGCAGACATCTTCCTCCCCACCCTGCTGTCCACCTTCATCTCGTTCTGCGCGGGGCTGATTGCGGTGGCCGCGTGGCAGCGCATCAACCTGCTGTCGGGCCCGGTGCTGGCCTTCTTTGCCGGCTTTGCGGCGCTCATGGGCGGGCTCTACGCGTGGCTCGCGCCGATGCCGCCAGAGGCAATGGCGCAGATGATCGGGCTGCTGGGCAGCGGCATCATCGTGTCGATCATCGTGCTCTTCGTGGGCGTGGCGGCGCTGCGGGGCGTGGATGTGTACGAGAGCTTCGTGGAGGGCGCGAAGGAAGGTTTCGGGGTGGCGGTGCAGATCATCCCCTACCTGATCGCGATGCTGGTGGCGATCTCGATCTTTCGCAGCAGCGGCTGCATGGGCTATCTGGTGGACGGCATCCGCAGCGCGGTGATTGCCCTGGGGCTCAACGCCGACTTCGTGCCGGCGCTGCCGGTGGGGCTGATGAAGACCCTATCGGGCAGCGGCGCCCGCGGATTGATGGTGGACGTGATGACCACCTATGGCGTGGATTCCTTCCAGGGCAAGCTCGCGGCGATCATCCAGGGCTCCACCGAGACCACCTTCTACGTGCTGGCGGTTTATTTTGGCAGCGTGAACATCACCAAGACCCGCTACGCCGTGGCCTGCGGGCTGATCGCCGACTTCGTGGGGCTGATCGGGGCGATTCTGGTGGGCTATCTGTTCTATCACGGGGGCTGAGATTCGCGCCGGCGGCGTGAGCTGATACACGCTCGTCGCCCCATCCACCCCACCCTGCCCCCCGGCTGGCACACGGTCTGCTTTTCTCTTGATGAATCACATATCAGGAGAAACATCATGGACAGCGGATTGGCCGAGATCATTGCGATGGCGACAGTCGGCGCCTATTCACCCCTCGCCCTGGCGATGGCATGGCGCGCCATCCGATGCACCAGGACGGGACGGAACTGAGCACCTCACGACTCATTCTTGTGCATCGCACAAGCCGTCGCTCACTGACGCATCGGACTATGGCGCCGTCCGCACGAGCCGGGTGATCCGCACATCCACGGTGATGTCCAGCCGGGTGAGCGCCGCCGCTCGCGCCCGCCCCTCCGCCGTCGCCCGGTAGAGATAGGGCGTCATCACCAGCAGATCTCCGATCAGGCCGGCGCCCTCTAGCGCGGCCGGATAGCGCAGGGTTTCCACGCTCAGCAGCTCGAAACCCGCCGGCGCCACAAAGGCCGCCTTGGCATCCTCTTTAAGGCGCGGGTAGATGATCTCGCGCAGTTCGCGCAGGTGATCCGGCCCCGCATCCACCTGCACGATGCGCCCGCCGGGCCTGAGCACCCGGGCGAATTCCGGATAGACCGGAAAACCGAACATGCACAGCAGCCGGTCAACGCTGGCCGGTAGCACCGGCAGCCGGGCGTTGGTGCCCACCACCCACGCCGGCCGCTTGTCCTGTTTGGCCGCCGCCAGCACCGCCCACTTCGAGATGTCGAGGCCGAGCACCGCCAGTTGCAGCTCGGGCCCGGCCGCGGCGGCCAGCTCGCGCAGGTAATAGCCTTCGCCACAGCCTGCATCCAGACAGTTCACCGACGCCGTTGACGCCTGATCGGCGAGTGCCGCCCGGGCGGTGGCCGCCGCGATGGGCTGGTAGACGCCGCTCTCGAGGTAGCGCCGCCGGGCCGAGACCATTTCCTTGCTGTCGCCCGGATCTTTCGAGCGCTTGTGCTGCACTGGCAGCAGGTTGGCGTAGCCCTGGCTGGCGATGTCGAAGCTGTGGCCGGCGGCGCAGCGCCAGCTGGCGCCCTGGCGCGTGAGCGCGGCGCCGTCGAGGGGGCAGGCAAGTGCCTGGAAGGGCAGGATCATGACCAGGGGGCCCGCCGCGCGCCGGGGTGGCTGCACGTCGGGCGGGATGGGAAACAGGGCAGCCGGATTGTGCCCGGAGTGACGACCGGCGTCATCCTGCCGCCACTGGCGGGGCCGCTCAGGCGCTGGTGGCGTGCCGGGCGGGCCCGACCCCGCGCATGCCGAGCTTGGCCCGGCAGCGGGGATAGGTGGAACAGCCCCAGAAAGGGCCGTGCTTGCCCTGGCGGGGCGTCATGCTGGCGCCGCAGCTCGGGCAGGTGGGCGTGGTCCAGTCGCCCTCGGTGGCGAGCTCGAGCAGACGGCGGCTGGCGTCGTCGGGCAGGCGCTGGATCATGGCGAGGATCAGCCGGCCGTCGAGCAGGGTGATGCGGTTGATCGCGGCGAACTCCCGGGCGTTGTCGGTGAAGCCGTTGGGGGCCATGAAGAAGGCCCGCTCGATGGCTTCGTGGGCCATCACGCCGCGCAGCTCGCGCATGGTCTTGACGCCCACCGGCTGGCCCCAGGCCTTGCACTGGACGATGGCGGTGCAGCAGTCGGCGTCGTCCGGATCCTGGTACAGGCGGATATCCACGCCGCCGTCGGCACCCATCCGGGTGGTGGCGGCCTTGATGCCCTTCTCGTTGTAGAAGGCGCAGCACACGTCCTCGAAACGCTTCCATTCCATGCGGTCGATCACGTCGAGGGACCACCGGGAGGGTCGATCCGCGATGTCCCGGTGGGCGACGGGGAAAGGCACCACCCGGCCAGGGGGCTCCCGGCGCTCGCTGACGAATTCGGACAAGGGCATCACGAACTCGGACAGCGGCGCCATGAACGGCGGCTGCGGTGCGGCGCCATGATGGGCCTGGGTGGTGTAGCGGATGAAGGCCAGCACCCCGAAGACGAAGGTGCCGAACAGGAACATGCCCTGGACCACGGGCAACATGCCCTTGAGGTGGCCGTGGCCGCCCAGCACCAGCGGGGCGATGCCGACGACGATCAGCAGGCAGGCCAGGGCAAAAAGGGCGGCGGGTTTCCAGCTGGGAGGGGCCGGGCTGTCGGACGCGACCGCACCGGCAGCCCCGCCACGACGGCTGTAATCGGGCATCTTATTTCTTGAATGACAACAGAAGCCGCGATTTTAAGCGGTATTAATGCACAAGTCATTGCAAAAACATCACCCCCTCAAGGCTTCAGCCGTAGCGGGTGCGCCGGCTGCGCTCGAGACGCTGGGCGAACCTGGGGTAATCCAGCCCGGTGCGGGTACGCAGGGCCTTGGCGAGGTTGCCGATCTCGCGCCAGCGGGGGGTGAAGCCGGGCTGGCGGAAGGCGAAGACGATGTCGTTGCCGTCGGGCAGGCGGATCGACAGCAGGCGGTCGTCGAAGACCTGGGCGATCATCGCCAGGTGGTCTTCGCGACAGCCCTTGTCGCCCGCCAGGTTGGCCACCATGATGCCGCGCCCCGAGAGCGCCTCGTGCACGTCCCGATAGAAGCCGATGGAGCTCACCGAGCCGGACAGGCCGTGGCGGTCGAAGGCATCCATCATGATGATGTCCGGTCGGTCCTCCCACCCGCGGCTCCTCACCACCCAGTCGGCGCCGTCGCCTTCGATCACGGCGAGGCGGGCGTCGTCCGGCGGCAGCTCGAACTCATCCCGGAAGGCGATCACGTTGGGGTCGATCTCGACCACGGTGATCTTCGCCGAACCCACGTGGCGGTAGCAGAACTTGGCCAGCGACCCGCCCCCCAGGCCCAGCATCAGGATCTGCCGCGGGCGCTGGCAGAACAGCAGGAAGCCCATCATCGCCTGGGTGTAATCCAGCGCCAGGGCGTACGGGTCCTTCAGGTTCATGGTGCTCTGGATCAGCGACAGGGAGAAATGCAGGCTGCGGGTGGTGCCGTCGTCGATCACAAAGGGCTTGTCGTATTCGCCCGAGCGCACCTGGCGCAGCAGCCACTGGCTGTCGCAGTCGGCGGGCTCGATGAGGCGGATGGTGTCGGTGTCCGACAGGAAAGGGCTGGGCAGAACGAGGATGGAAGGCGACGAAGCGGGCACGGCGGAGCTTGCGTGGGCGTGACGGGCGCCCATTGTAAGGCCACGCACCCCGGATGCGGCGTGGCGACGGATGGCAGCTTCATAGCCACCGCCCCGTCGCAGCCGAACCGGGGGAAGCGCCGGACAGTCACCACTAAAGTTGTAACACCCGGCGTCGTTACCGCCTATTAGCGCGACCTGTTGGAGGTGCTACAGGCCGCCGGAAGACTGCCCAAACACCTCTCGGGGAAAAACATGACCATCGCCAAACGCCTCATGCTGCTCGTCGGCGCCACCCTTGTCAGCCTGCTGACGCTGACCTTCATCAATTACCAGCAAATGAACAAGGTATTCGATGCTGCCAACCACGCCACCATCAACGTAGTGCCAAGCCTCGACCTCCTTATCAAGGCATCCTCGGACTACGGCCGGCTACGGGTGCGTGTCTTCCGCCATGTGCTGGCCACCGATCCCGCCGAGATGGCCGAGATCGAGAAGACGCTGGCCGAGGCCCATACATGGATCGGCCAGTCCCTGAAGAAATACGAGGAGTACATCGCCGACGCTGAGGACAAGCGCCTTCTGGAGGTCGAAAAGCAGTCGCTCGCCGAATACAACAAGGCCATCGAGGGCGTGGTGTTGCTCTCCCGAGAGAACAAGGTCGAAGAAGCGCGGGCTCTGCTGAAGCGGATTCAGAACAAGGAGGTGAAGGTTATCGACGACCTGAGAGCCCATGTGAAATACAACGAGCAAATCGCCCAACGGGCCGCGGCGGAAGCCATCGACGCCAAGCACACCGCCACCTGGATCGCCTTCGGGATCCTCGGCGTCTCCGCGATGGTGATGATCGTCATCAGCCTGCTGACGATCCGCAGCATCACCCGCCGCATCGCCGAAGCCACCGAGATGACCGCCCGCATCGCCGAAGGCGACCTGCGCCAGACCCCGCCCACCTCCGGCACCGCCGACGACGAGATCGGCCAAATCCTGACCGCCCTCGAAAAGATGCGTGCCGAGCTCGCCCAGACGATCAGTGGCGTTATCGCCAATTCCAACCAGGTGGCCAGTTCGGCCTCCGAGCTGTCGGCCACCGCGCACCAGGTTTCGGTGAGCAGCGAACAGCAGTCTTCGTCCACGGCGTCGGCTGCCGCCGCGGTGGAAGAGCTGACGGTGAGCATCGACCACGTGGGCTCCAGCGCCGACGAAGCCAACGAACGCGCCATCGAGGCCGGTCGCCAGGCGGCCAACAGCGGCGCCGAAGTGACCGCCGCCGCCGACAAGATCGGCAAGGTGGCCGATCAGGTGGAGAACACCTCCAGCCAGATCCAGCAGCTCTCCGAGCAGGTCCAGCAGATCGACAAGATCACCGTGGTGATCCGCGAGGTGGCCGACCAGACCAACCTGCTGGCCCTCAACGCCGCCATCGAAGCCGCCCGCGCCGGCGAGCAGGGCCGTGGCTTTGCGGTGGTGGCCGACGAGGTGCGCAAGCTCGCCGAACGCACCACCAGCTCGGTGCGCGAGATCAGCAACGTCATCAGTGCCATCCAGCAGGGCGCCATCGGTGCGGCGACCAGCATGCAGTCGAGCCGCACCCTGGTGGGCGAGGTGGTGTCTTCGGCCACCGCCGCCAGCAATTCGATGGGCAACATCCGTAATGGCGCCCACACGATGCAGGGCGCGATCGAGAGCATCAGCGATGCCCTGCGCGAACAGCGCGGCGCCTCCACCGAGCTGGCCCGCAACGTCGAGGCCATCGCCCAGATGTCGGAGGAAAACTCGGCTGCTGTAACGTCGGTGGCCGATACGGCTCATCGCCTGGTTGGCGTCTCGGATCAGCTCAAATCTAGCGTGGCGCGCTTCCGGGTGTAAGTCGGCCGAACTTCCAGATCGGCGGCCTCCCTTGGTGGCCGCCCGGCAGGGACAAAGCGAACTGCAGCAGCAGAAATCAATAGAAACGAAACGGACCGGCCATCGAACCCTATTGAAGCTATTTCCAGGTCATCCCTTCAAGTTCTGGCGCGGAATGCCGTTGCTGGCGACACAGCCCGCCAACAACGACACGCATTGTCGTCCGACGCAGAGAGACCTGTTATGACCATTTCCCGACGCCTGCAGCTCCTTGTTGCCATCGCCATCGCGAGCCTGCTCATCCTTGCCGGCATCAACGTTTACCAGATGAACCGCGTCTTCGATGCGGCCAGCTTTGGCAATGAGAACGTAGTCCCCAGCATCCGGCTGCTCAACACCGTGACCTCTGAAATGGGGCGTGCGCGGGTGCGCGCCTACCGCTACACCATCCAGACCGACCCCGCCGACCGGGCCAAGCTCGATACGATGCTCCAGGAAGCCCGGACCATGATGGACAAAGCGCTCAAGGATTACGAGCCTCTCGTCGCCAACGAAGAGGATCGCAAGATGCTGGAAGCGGAGCGTGCCAGCCTCGCTGAATACAACGCCCACATCGACGAAGCCCTAGCCCTCGCCCGCGCCGGCAAGAACGCAGAAGCGCAGGGGATCCTGATCAATAACGTCGGTCTGGCCCTGCGCTTTGACGAACAACTTACCGCCCACCGACACCTCAACGAGAAACTCGCCCAGGAAGCGACCGCCAACGGCCTCGCCACCAAATCGAGCGCCACCTGGATTGCTGGCGCCTTGCCCGTTTTCGCGGGGGTTCTCTTCTTGCTGTTCGGGCGGAGCATCGGCCTGAGCATCACCAATCGCCTCGACGACGCCAACCGGATGGCCGAACGGATCGCCAACGGCGACCTGACGTCCGCGGGCCCGCTCAACCACAACCGTGACGAGATCGGCCGACTGCTGACCGCCCTCGACAGAATGCGCACCGAGCTGTCCAACACGATCCAGCAAGTCATCAACAACTCGACCGAGGTGGCCGGCTCGGCGACACAGCTGTCCACCGCAGCCCAGCAGGTCTCGGTGAGCAGCGAGCAGCAGTCGGCCGCCACCGCCTCGGCCGCCGCCGCGGTGGAAGAGCTCACGGTGAGCATCGACCACGTGGGCAACAGCGCCGAAGACGCCAGCCGCCGCGCTGCCGAGGCCGGCAACCTGGCCACCGAGAGCGGACGCGGTGTCGATGCGGCAGCCGCCAAGATCAACCAGATCGCCTCCCAGGTGGAGAGCACCGCCGAGCAGATCCAGACCCTGTCGGAGCAGGTCCGCCAGATCGACTCGATCACCGTGGTGATCCGCGAAGTGGCCGACCAGACCAACCTGCTGGCCCTCAACGCCGCCATCGAAGCCGCCCGCGCCGGCGAGCAGGGCCGTGGCTTTGCGGTGGTGGCCGACGAGGTGCGCAAGCTGGCCGAACGCACCACCAGCTCGGTGCGGGAGATCAGCAACGTCATCAGCACCATCCAGCAGGGCGCGGTGGGCGCGGTGACGAGCATGCAGTCCAACCGCGCGCTGGTCACCGAGGTGGTCGCCTCGGCCGGCGCGGCCAGCGATTCGATGGGCAGCATCCGCGACTCGGCCAGCACCATGCAGGGCGCGATCGAGAGCATCAGCGACGCCCTGCGCGAGCAGCGCGGCGCCTCCACCGAGCTGGCCCGCAACGTGGAAGCCATCGCTCAGATGTCGGAGGAGAACTCTGCCGCGGTGGCCTCGGTGGCCGGCACGGCCCACCGGCTGGTGACTGTTTCGGACAGCCTCAAGTCCAGCGTGGCACGTTTCCGCGTCTGAGCGACAGGCCTGCCAGATCAGGCTGCGACACTATGACGCACCGTTTTGGTGCATGATTTTGCGATCCATCAACCATTTCCGGTAGGCCGGGATTTAAGGTGCGCGCTCTTGCCAAATAACAGGGAGCGTCACCATGATCCGCCGTGTTCCGCACCGGCCCGCCGTCCTTCCGCTAGCCCTCGCCAGCGCCTTCGCCTGCAGCCTGCCGGCCCTCGCCGCCCAGCCCGAAACCCTCGGCCAGGTGGTCGTCACCGCCCCGGCGATGGAAGCGCCGCTCACCGTCACCACCGACCCCCGCGCGCCGCGCCAGCCGGTGCCCGCCCACGACGGCGCCGACTACCTCAAGACCATCCCCGGCTTCTCGGTGATCCGCAAGGGCGGCACCGACGGCGACCCGGTGTTCCGCGGCATGGCCGCCTCGCGGCTCGGCATCCTGCTCGACGGCGAGATGATCCTCGGCGGCTGCGGCATGCGCATGGACCCGCCCACCGCCTACGTCTTCCCCGAAGCCTTCGACCGCATCACCGTGCTGAAGGGCCCGCAGACGGTGAAGTACGGCCCCGGCAACAGCGCCGGCGTGGTGCGCTTCGAGCGCAGCCCCAAGGTGCGCAACGGCTACTCGGCCTACGCCGATGCCAGCCTGCTGGTGGGCAACTTCGGGCGCAACGATCAGATGTTCGAGGCCGGCGTGGGCAACGAGCGCTTCTACGGCGAACTCACCGGCACCCACTCCCACGCCCAGGACTACCGCGACGGCAAGGGCCGCAGCGTGCATTCGGCCTACGACCGCTGGAGCACCAGCGGCGCCCTGGGCTGGACGCCCGACGCCGACACCCGGCTCGAACTCACCTTCGCCCGCAGCGACGGCCGCGCCGCCTACGCCGACCGCTCGATGGACGGCGTCAAGTTCGACCGCAGCAACGTCGGGCTGAAGTTCGAGAAGCAGCGCATCAGCCCGCTGCTGGCCAAACTGGAGGCGCAGGTCTATCACAACTACGTGGATCACGTGATGGACAACTACACCCTGCGCACGCCGCCGATGATGAAGATGGTGAGCAACCCGGATCGCCAGACCCAGGGTGGGCGCATCGCCACCACACTGGATCTGTCGCCCCGCACCAGCCTCGAAACCGGGCTGGACTTCCAGCGCAACGAGCACACCCTGCGCACGGCCAGCGGCGCCGCCGTTGCCAGCTACGCCAGCAAGCCCCGGGTGGCCGACATGCAGTTCTCCAGCTGGGGCGCATTCGCCGAAGTCGCCCACGAACTCGACGCCAGCAACCGCCTGCTGGGCGGCGCGCGGGTGGATTTCAGCGAGGCCGAAGACAAGCGCAGCGGCCGCAGCACCTCGGGCCAGACCGACAAGGACACCCTCAAGGCCGGTTTCCTGCGCTGGGAGAACGCCTACGCCCCCACCACCACCCTCTTCGCCGGCCTCGGCCACAGCGAGCGTGCTGCCGACTACTGGGAGCGCAGCAAGTCGCCCGCGGCCACCGCAATGGGCAGCGGCAGCGCGAGCACCTTCCTGCTCAAACCCGAAAAGACCACCCAGCTCGACACCGGTGCCATCTACGCCGCCGGCGGGCTCCGGGCATCCGTGTCGGCCTTCTACGCGAAGCACAAGGATTTCATCCAGATCCGCCGCATCGACGCCTGGGCCAGCGACGCGCTCAACATCGACGCCACCACCTACGGCCTCGAAGGCGACGTGAGCTACGCGCTGGGCAACTTCTGGAAGACCTACGCCACCCTGGCCTGGACTCACGGCGAGAACGACAGCACCGGCAAGCCCCTGTCTCAGATCGCCCCGCTCGAAGCCCGCCTGGGCGCCGGCTACGACGACCGCACCTGGAGTGGCGGCGCCCTGTTGCGCCTGGTGCAGGGCCAGAAGCGCTTCGACACCGACTACGGCAACGTGGTGGGGCAGGACATCGGCAGCTCGACCGGCTTTGCGATCTTCTCGGTCAATGGCGGCTACCGCCCGGCCAAGGGCACGCTCATCAGCGCCGGCATCGACAACCTGTTCGACAAGACCTACGCCGAGTTCATCAGCCGCGGCGGCGCCAGCATCGGCGGCTTCACCCAGACCACACGGGTGAACGAACCCGGCCGCACCCTCTGGCTGAAGGCGAACTTCGAGCTGCGTTAGGCGGACTCGGCCGGCCTGCCCGCCAGCGGCAGGCTCACCCGGAAGGTCGTCCCCTCGCCCGGCGCGCTCGTCACTTCGATGCGGCCGCCGTGGCGGGCCACGATGTCGTAGGAGATCGACAGGCCCAGGCCCGTGCCCTTGCCCACCGGCTTGGTGGTGTAGAAGGGATCGAAGATGCGTCGCTGCACCTCGGGCGGCATCCCGACGCCGGTGTCGGCCACCTCGATCCACGCCAACGCATCGTCGTGGCCCGTGCGCACGGTGATGGTTCCGCGCTCGGCGATGGCCTGGGCGGCGTTGACCAGCAGGTTCATCACCACCTGGTTGATCTGCGCCGCCAGGCAGGGCACGCGGGGCAGCGCCGGGTCATAATCGCGCACCACCTCGGCCTTGTACTTCAGCTCGTTCCAGACCACGTTGAGGGTGCACTCGATGCCGGCGTTGAGGTCGGCCTCCTGCCACTCGGCCTGATCGACCCGCGAGAAATCCTTCAGGTCGGCCACGATCTTGCGCACCCGGTCGAGCCCGTCGCGGGATTCGCCAAGCAGGGCCGGGATGTCGTCCTTCAGGTAATCGAACTCGGCCGCGGCAAAGTCCGCCTCGGTCGCCTCGCCAGTGCGGCAGCGCTCCAGCAGGGCGATCATCGCGGCGTTGTAGCCCCTGAGCGTGCTCAGGTTCGAGCTCACGAAACCCACCGGGTTGTTGATCTCGTGGGCCACGCCCGCCGCCAGCACGCCGATGGACGCCATCTTCTCGGACTGCAGCAGCTGGCTGTGGGCCGCTTCCAGTTCGGCGATCTTGCCGTCCAGCTCCAGCCAGCGCCGGCGCAGCGCCTCCAGCAGCGCCCAGCCGCCCAGGAAGACCACCGCAAACGCCGCCGCGTGGGCCAGGCTGGTCTGGCGGATGCCGGCGCGGGTGGTCGCCTCGATGGGCGCGAAGCGCTGGGTGACGCTGATGCCACCGCGCACGTCGCCCAGCTTGTAGCCCTGCCTGGCATGGCAGGCGAGGCAGCTCTCCTGCACCTTCAGGGGCGCCATGTAGCGCAGCATCTCGCCCTTCGGGCCGTGCTCGACGCCGGTCGTCTCCACCTCGCCGCGCTCGAAGCGTTCCAGCGCTTGGCGCTCCCAGGGGTCGGCGATGTTTTCCGGGCGGATCGGCCGGAGGCTGGTGAGGCGGAACTCCACGCCCCCGTCGCTGGCCGCCATGCTGGCGATCAGGCGCGTCATGTAGGCCGGATTCACCATCGTGAGCTGCTGGCCGTCGGTGGTCGTCACGTCGCGGCGGGGGTGTTCGAGATAGGGATTGGGCGGGGTTTCGGGTGTCACCGGCACGTAGATGCCGCCGTGGGAGGCGTTCCAGTTGCGGGTCAGCATGACCATCCGGAACATGTTGCGGGCCCCCTCGATGCCCACCTGGATGGACTGCTCCCGGATGCGCGCAACCTGAACCTCCAGCGACAAGCCGACCACGGCCCCCCAGACCACCAGCAGGGCCAGCCACCACACCCGCTCGCGCACGAAGCGGGAAACCCGGCGAGGGGCGGCTACCGCCTGAACGGACGGCTCTTTCATCTCAAAAAGGGGCGATTCCGGTTTGGCGACGAGCGTCGCCGACGGCCGTTTAACGACATCGCGGGGCCGTTCTGAACCGCTGGCGCATCAGCCCACCAGCGCCACCGACTTGATCTGCGCCACCACCGCCATGCCCTCGACAAGACCGAGCTGATCCTTCGACAGCCGGGTGATGCGCGCCAGCAGCGGCGTGCCCGCCGCATCCAGGCGAACCAGGCACTGGGCCGGGTGGGCCGCCGGGGCAAAACTGCAGATCCGCGCCGGCAGGCGATTGACGATGCTCGACGGATTGTCGGCGGCGAGCGCGATGCTCACATCCCGCGCCTGGATCTTGAGCCGCGCCCGGGCGCCCACCGCCAGCGCCTTGCGCGTCACCTGGATGCTGCCGCCGGCAAAGGCCAGCCGGGTGAGCTGGTAGGCCTCGTCGTGGGCGGCCACGGTGGTATCCACCAGCACCGCCGCTTCTTCGTCTAGGGCGATGGGCAGGTCCAGCCGGGCCAGCAGCTCGCGGCACGGCCCGCTGGCCCGCACCCGGCCCTGCTCCAGCAGCACCAGATGGTCGGCCAGGCGCAGCACCTCGTCCATCGAATGACTCACGTAGATCACCGGTATCGCCAGCTCGTCGTGGAGGCGCTCCAGATACGGCAGGATCTCCTGCTTGCGGGCCGCATCCAGCGCCGCCAGCGGCTCGTCCATCAGCAGCAGCCGCGGGCTGGTGAGGAGCGCCCGGGCGATGGCCACCCGCTGCCGCTCGCCGCCGGAGAGGCGATCCGGGCTGCGGTCGAGCAGATGGCCGATGCCCAGCAGTTCCACCGCCGTGTCGTGGCTCACCCGCCGGTCGGCCGGGGCGATGCGCTTCTGGCCAAAGGCCAGGTTGTCCCGCACCGACAGGTGGGCAAACAGGCTCGCCTCCTGGAACACGTAACCCAGCGCCCGCTTGTGGGTGGGCAGGCAGATGCGCCGGGCGTCGTCCTGCCACACCTCGCCATTCACCTCGACCCGCCCCGCCGCCCGGGCCAGCCCGGCCACGCAGCGCAGCACCGTCGTCTTGCCCGAGCCCGAAGCGCCGAACAACGCCGTCACGCCCCGCCCGGGCAGGGCCAGATCCAAGTCCAGCGCAAAATCCGCCAGGGGCAGCCGGGCCCGGATCGACAGCCCGCTCATGATCCGAAACCCGAGGTGTTGCGGGCGCCGCCAAAGCGGTAGAGCAGCACCAGCGTGAGGAAGGAGAAGGCCACGAGGCCGGCCGCCAGTTCATGGGCCTGGGCGTACTCGAAAGCCTCCACGTGGTTGTAGATCTGCACCGACAGCACCTGGGTCTTGCCGGGAATGTTTCCGCCGATCATCAGCACCACCCCGAACTCGCCCACCGTGTGGGCAAAGCCCAGCACCGCCGCGGTGAGCAGGCCCGGCCTCGCCAGCGGCAGCGCAACCTTGAAGAATGCGGCCAGGGGCGAAGCACGCAGGGTGGCGGCCACCTCCAGCGGACGCGCGCCCATCGCCATGAACGCGTTCTGGATCGGCTGGACCACAAACGGCAGCGAATAGAACACCGAGGCCACCACCAGCCCCGGAAAGGTGAACGGCAAGGCCCCGAGCCCAAGCGCCTCGGTCAGCCGGCCCACCGGCCCGGACGGCGCCAGCACGATCAGCAGGTAGAAACCCAGCACCGTCGGCGGCAGCACGATGGGTAGCGCCACCACCGCGCCCACCACGCTGCGCAGGGGCGAACGGGTCCGGGCCAGCCACCAGGCGATCGGCGTCCCGACGATCAGCAGCAGCACTGTCACCAGTCCCGCCAGCTTCAAGGTCAGCCAGACGGCCGACCAGTCCTCGTGGGTGAGATCCATGATTCAGCGCTCGTAGCCGTAAGCCCGGATGACCGCCACCGCCGCCGGCGACTTGAGGTAACCCATCAGCGCCGCGGCCGCCGCGCTGGCCTTGCCCTTGTCGAGCACCACCGCATCCTGGCGGATCGGGGTGTGGTACTTGCCCGGCACCAGCCAGTACGAGCCGTCGATGAGCTTGCCGTCCTTGTGGATCTGCGCAAACGCGATGAAGCCCAGCTCGGCGTTGCCCGACACCACGAACTGCTGGGCCTGGGTGATGCTCTCGCCGGTCACCAGTTTGGGCTGCAGCGCATCGGCGAGGCCCAGCGCCTTGAGGGTTTCGACCGCCGCCAGGCCATAGGGCGCCAGCTTGGGGTTGGCGATGGACAGGTGCTCGAACCTGCCCGACTTCAGCACCTCGCCTTTGTCGTCCACAAAACCGGGCTTCGGCGACCATAGCACCAGCTTGCCGATGGCGTAGGTGAACTGGCTGCCGGCCACACCGTCGCCCTCCTTCACCAGCCGGGCCGGCGTCTCGTCGTCGGCCGCCAGCAGCACCTGGAAGGGCGCGCCGGATTTGATCTGGGCGTAGAACTTGCCCGTCGAACCGAACACCAGCTGGGCCTTGTGGCCGGTGGCTTTCTCGAAGTCGGCGGCGATCTTCTGCATCGGCGCGGTGAAGTTGGCGGCCACGGCCACCGACACCTCGTCGGCCTGGGCCGCGAAGGATGCGCCAGCCAGGGAAACGCTGAGGGCAAGGGTGCGAAGGACGGGTTTCATGGTTTTCTCCGGCAGGTTGGAAGTCAGTCGAAAACGGCGAGGATCACCGACGTGGCCTGGAACACCGCGCAGGCCGGCGAGCCCACCTGCAGCTCCAGGTTGTCGATGCTGTCGTGGGTCACCACCGAGGTCACGTTGCGCCCGCCGGGCAGGGTGATCGTCACCTCCGAGCTCACCGGCCCTTCGTGGATCGCCGACACGGTGCCCCACAGGTGGTTGCGGGCGGTGGTGCGGGCGGCCGGGTCGGTGATGATGAGCACCGACGGCGCCTTGACGAAGGCGTGCACCTCCTTGCCGATGGTCAGCTCCAGGTTCTCGGCGCTGGCCCGGGTGATCACCGCCACCAGCTCGCTGGCGTCGTCGAGGCGCAGGCGAACCTCGAAGCTCACCTCGCCCTCGCGCAGGCCGGTGATCGCGCCGACAAACTGGTTACGCGCGCTGGTGCGCATCGACATGCGCCGCAGCAGGGTCTGGAACTCGCGCACCGTGCTGCCGTCGGCGCCGCCGAGGCGCTGGGAGAGGCGGTCGATGGCTTCCTGATATTCCTGCTCCACCGCCCGGTACATGGCGATCACCCGCCGGCCATAGTCGGTGAGGGCTGTGCCGCCCCCGTGCCTGCCGCCCACCGAGCGCTCCACCAGCGGCGCCTCGGCGAGGTTGTTCATGGCATCCACCGCATCCCACGCCGCCTTGTATGAAAGCGGCACCGCCTTGGCGGCCTGGGAGATCGAGCCATAGCGGTCGATGGCCTCCAGCAGACGAATGCGGGTGTCGCCGAGAAAGGTGCCGAATTCGGTATCGACTGTCAGCTTTCCGACAAGCTTGTGCTGAATGGGGCGACGGGTTGTCATGAATCTACCTATATATCCAGATATACAACGTGGCGTACTGTACTCCAGCAAATAACGGGCCACAAATGCTGCACTGCGCTATGGTTGTAACTATCCAGCCGCGGCCCATAAAGTGGAAACCAATGCCCGATTGGCCACCCATCCGGCCCCCTTCACCCCCGACCAGGAGCAGCACAATGAAAATCAGCGCGCGCAATGTCTTTGACGGCACCATCGAGGCGGTCAAGCTGGGCGCCGTCAACAGCGAAGTGGATATCGCCCTCCCCGGCGGGCTGAAGATCGTCGCCACCGTGACCAACGACAGCGTGGCCGAGCTCGGCCTCGCCGCCGGCAAGGCCGTCAAGGCCATCGTGAAGGCCTCGTCGGTGCTGGTGCTGACCGATGGCGCCGACGTGAAGCTGTCCGCCCGCAACCGCCTCGACGGCACCGTCAGCGCCATCGTCGAAGGCCCGGTGAGCAGCAGCGTGACGATCGCCCTGCCGAGTGGCGACAGCGTGTCTGCCACCATCACCCATGAAGGCTCGATCGCACTGGGCCTGAAGGTCGGCTCGCCCGCGGCGGCCATCTTCAAGGCTCCGTCGGTGATCGTCGGCGTCGGCATCTGAACGACAGCAGCCTCGCCGCCACGGCGCGGATGGTGCAGGGCGGAACGCCAAACGGCGCGCCGCCCTGCCTTTCTATATCTGCCGCCATATAGCGCATCCGGCAGCCGGCGTCGGCAATAGCGCTCTGCTATTTCTATCAGAGATCAATTCAACTGGAGCGATTCACGGCGAAGATCGATACTTGCCTCGACACCACCGCAGAGCCGGCGCCAGTACCACAGCCGGGCCTCGACAACCGTAGACGGCGGTGTGAAAACTCTCTCGGGAGGTCCTCGCCAGCGCGAACCACCGGCACCGACCGGCGCTCAAACGCTTGCCGGGCCCATCGCCCCCGGGAGAGAACCGTGGAACGAGAACAACAAGACAGGATCGCCGCCATGCCCCGCTGCCAGGATGCCACCTCCATCGCCGCCCCCTCCGGGGATCTGCTCGCGAGCGCCGGCCGCCACGGCCTGTTCATCCTGGGCGGCATCAGCTTTGCTGTCGGCGCCGTCGGCCTCGTGCTGCCCCTGCTGCCGACCACCATCTTCTGGATCATCGCCGCCTGGGCCTGGAGCAAGAGCTGCCCGCGCCTGCAGCAGCGCCTGTACGCCGTCCCCGGCGCCGGCGCCCACGTGCGGGCGTGGATCGAGGAAGGCCGCATCAGCAGGCGCGGCAAGCACTTCGCCCTGGCCGGGCTGGCCTTCGGGCTGGCCACCTGTACTTGGGCGCTTTACGCCACGCCGCTGATCCTGGCGGCGGCAGGCCTGCCGCAGGTCATTGCCGGCTTCTACATCGCCAGCCGGCCGGAGTGACCCGGCCGACTCAGGCAATCCGGATCAGCGGCTACCCAGCCACACATCCAGCCCCTGGGCGTTGAGCTCCACGTCCAGGGCCAGGATGCGTCGGGTTTCGGCTTCCGACGTCTTCCAGCCGCCGCGCTTGGCCTCCTCGGCCACCAGCGCCCAGATGTCGTCCTCGATCAGCTGCTTGCGCGCCTCGCCCGCCCCGGCGTGACGCTCGGCGATCGCCACGTGGGCGTCGATCAGGCGGTGCAGGTCGGCGGCCAGACGGGGCACGTCGGTGACCTGCGCGTAGTGGGTGAGATACATCGCGGCCGGCTGCTCGGCCTCCATGCGGCGGATGGAGTCGTGCATCGCGTCGGGCTCGAACTGAACCGGCGTGGTGGTCGGGAAGATGCTCGGCCGGCCATCCACGTCAAACTGGCGGTAGGACAGCCCGAAGGTGTCGCCGGTGAAGAAGCTGCGGCTTTTGGTGTCGAGGTAGCACACGTGATGGCGCGCGTGGCCCGGCGTGTCGAACACCCGGATGGTGCGCCCGGCAAGGGACAGCTCCAGCCCGTCGGTGGCCTCGATGATGCGATCGGCCGGTACCGGGATCAGCTCGCCGTAGAGCTCCTTCGCCCGCTCAGGCCCATACACCGCCGACACGCCCGCAAACAGCTTCGAAGGCTCGGCCATGTGGCGGGCGCCACGCGGATGCACCACCAGCCTGGCGTTGGGAAACGCCCGAATGAAAGCCCCGGCACCGCCCGCGTGATCCAGGTGGATGTGGGTCAGCAGCACGTAATCCACCGCCTCCGGCGACAGCCCGGTCTCGGCCAGCGCGTGCTCCACATGCACCAGCGCGTCGTTGTTGCCGGTATCCACCAGCGCCGCCCGGCCGCCCTCCTCGATCAGGTGAATCGCCGCCACGTCCGTGCCGGTGTAACCCGAATCCACGGCGTAAATCCCGTTACCGAAAGCGCTCAAACCCTGCATCACGATCCCCTGACGAAAAGATTCGATTCTATCCATTCGGCAGCGTATGGCACCCAATTGCGTTACATCAATGTTTCAATTTCAAAAAAAGCGCCCAATGTCAAGTAAGAAAAAGACTTACAAGACGAGAGGAGAAAACCCATGTTGACGCTGCAAGACTGCATCGAGCTGTCCGATCTGTCCGAGGACGAAATCCTCGCCATCGCCGAGCACGAACACATCCCCGAAATGGCCGCCGTCGAAATGGGTTGCTACCTCTGCCACACGCCCAGCGGCGAAAAACGCATCCGCCGCATGATCATTGACGACATCCACCACGCCCGCGAAAAGGGCGACACCGCCCACGCCGCCATGCTCAAGACGGTGCTCAAGCACTACGTCGCCGAGCACCACGGCACCAAGGCCTAGATCTTTCGGCATATCGCCATGTGAAGCACGGGTTGGCATAATCCGGCGACCCGTCTTCGTTTCTCCGCTTCCATGGCAATCCTCCGTTGCAACAAATGTGGCCACGTCGCCGAAGTCCCCGGCGAGTTCACCGGCCAGCAGATCGCCTGCCCACAATGCACCCAGCCGGTGGCGGTCTACGACACCGTCCTGTTCGTGCGGAAGGTGCTCCAGCAGTATTTCAGCCAGCGCGACGAGCTGAATGCCCTCAAGGCCCAGCAGGCGAGCGCCTTCCCCACGCTCAACGAAAGCCCTGCCGCGACGGCTGGCGGCACCGATCTGAGCATCGACATCCACAACTCCGACCACCTGGCCAACGCGGCGCAGCACGCCGCTGTTCTCCAGTGGTTCGAGCGCCGCCAGATCCAGATCCGCGCCAACCACGATGCGGTGGACACCACCGGTTTCTTCGACGAGATCGCCATCGAGCTGGGCGACAACTACGACCAGCTCCGCGAGGTCGTGGACAAGATCCGCTGGGGCCAGCAGAAGGATGTGCCCAATTTCAGCCTCAACCTCGGCAAGCTCAGCCAGAAGGACGGGCAAACCCTCAACGCCTTCTGCAAGCGCCTCTACGACTGCGCCTTCCTGGCCAAATATTTCTACCAGAAGCAGGAGAAGATCGGCCGCGGCACCATCCAGTCGGCGCCGGCGATCCGCAGCTTCTTCGGTGGCGAATGGCTCGAGTGGTACGCCTTCATGAAGGTGCTGGGCCTGCTCCGCGAGCGCCGGCAGCGCTTCTCGTGCGCCCGCCAGCTATCGGTGATCTTCCCCAACGAAGACCTCCACGAGCTTGATGTGTTCTTCCTCATCGACGACAACACGCCCGTGTGCATCGAGTGCAAGACCGGCGAGTTCCGGCAGGACATCGACAAATACCTGCGCCTGCGCAAGCGCCTCGGCATCGACCGCAGCCAGTTCATCCTCTGCGCCACCGGCCTCACCGACGAGCAGGCTGCCGGCCTCTCCAGCACCTACGAGCTCACTTTTGTCTCCCCGAGTGGCCTGACCACCCATCTCGCCCGGCTGTTCTGAGGCAGGGCGGGGTAAAATCCCGCCCCTATGAGCCGCGCCCGCGAAACCCTATTCCACGTCTTCGGCTACACCCAGTTCCGCGGGCCGCAGGAAGACATCGTCGAACACGTAAGCGCCGGTGGCGACGCCCTGGTGCTGATGCCTACCGGGGGCGGCAAGTCCCTGTGCTACCAGATCCCGGCGCTGCTGCGCCCCGGGGTGGCGATCGTCGTGTCGCCCCTCATCGCGCTGATGCAGGATCAGGTTTCCGCGCTGAAGGAAGTGGGCGCCGCGGCGGACTTCCTCAATTCCAGCCTGAGCTTCGACCGGGCGATGGAAATCGAGCGGGCGATGCTCGCCGGCGCGCTGGATCTCCTCTACGTGGCGCCGGAACGCCTCGTCACGCCGCGCTTCCTCGATCTGCTGGATCACCTCTACGAGGCCGGCCAGCTGGCGCTGTTCGCCATCGACGAAGCCCACTGCGTGTCCCAATGGGGCCATGATTTCCGGCCGGAGTACCTCCAGCTGTCGATCCTCCAGGAGCGCTACCCGCAGATCCCGCGGATCGCCCTCACCGCCACCGCCGACGCCCAGACCCGCCGCGAGATCGCCGAGCGCCTGCGTCTGCTGGATGCGCGCGAGTTCGTCTCCAGCTTCGACCGGCCCAACATCCGCTACACCATCGTCCCCAAGGACAACCCCCGTGCCCAGCTGCTCGCCTTTATCAAGGACGGCCACCTGGGCGAGGCCGGCATCGTGTATTGCTCGTCCCGCAAGAAAGTGGACGAGACCGCCGCCTGGCTGCAGGAGAAAGGCATCGCCGCCCTGCCCTACCACGCGGGCATGGGCGCCGACGAGCGGGCGATCAACCAGGACCGTTTCCTGCGCGAAGACGGCATCGTGATGGTCGCCACCATCGCCTTCGGGATGGGCATCGACAAGCCCGACGTGCGCTTCGTGGCTCACCTGGATCTGCCCCGCTCCATCGAGGGCTACTACCAGGAAACCGGCCGCGCCGGCCGTGACGGCCAGCCCGCCGAAGCCTGGATGGCCTACAGCGTGGCCGATCTGGTTCAGCAGCGCCGCTTCATCGATCAAGGCGAGGCCAGCGACGAGGTGAAGCGCGTCGCCACCGCCAAGCTCGACGCCCTGCTGGGCCTGTGCGAGACCACCGGCTGCCGCCGCCAGCGCCTGCTCGGCTACTTCGACGAAGATTCGGCCCCCTGCGGCAACTGCGACACCTGCCTGAACCCGCCGGAAGTGCGCGACGCCAGCGAATCGGCCCGCAAGGCGCTGTCGTGTGTGTTCCGCACCGGCAGCCGCTTCGGCGCCGCCCACGTGGTGGACGTGCTGATCGGCAAGGCCACCGACAACGTCAAGAAGTGGCAGCACGACCAGGTGAGCACCTTCGGCATCGGCACCGAGCTCGACGACAAGGGCTGGCGCACGCTGATCCGCCAGCTCGTGGCCCACGGCGCCCTGGCGGTGGATCACGAGCGCTACGGCGCCCTCACCCTCACCGAGGCCGCGCGGCCGATCCTGCGCGGCGAGGCGGGCTTCACCCTGCGCGTCGACCCCAGCCCGACCAAAAAGAAGAAGGACGGCACCCGCCGCAGCGCCGACTGGCCCGAGGCCACCGGCGAGGAAGCCGAGCTACTCAACCGCCTGCGCGCCTGGCGCGCCAGCACCGCCAAGGAGCGCAACGTGCCGGCCTACGTGATCTTCCACGACGCCACCCTGCGCGACATCGCCCGCCGCCGCCCCGACAGCATCCTCGCGCTGGCCACCATCTCCGGCGTGGGCGACCGCAAGCTCGACGCCTACGGGCAGGACATCATCACGCTGCTGGCCGAGGTCGGGTAAGGCGCCTGAAGTCAGGCCAGCAAGACAAAAGCCGCCAGGCCTTCACGGCTTGGCGGCTTTTTCATGCCCCGCACGGGGCGCGGGGCAGACCAGACGGATCAGCTGATCACCGAGCTCACCTGGATGGTCTGGTGACCCGACCCGTAATTGGCGTTGTAGGTAATCTCCACCTCACGGGCGCCGGCAAGAGCCGTCACGGAGTTTGTACACAGGAACGCCAGCGGTCCGTTCTTCAGATCCGACAGCTGCAGGTTGCGCACCTCCCCCGTCTTCTTGTCGGTCACTCGGGCGGTCATCTGCGCAATGCCTTCGGCACCGCATTTGGCGGCCTGGATCAAGGTTATGGTCGTCATCATTTCACTCCTCGAATAGGTCTGGAATCGGATTCCAGTGAATTGCCGCATCGCTGCGGCGGGATATAAAACGGGCAGGCGATCAGATCAGCGCCTCGAAAGCCTTCGAGGAGATCACCTGGGCAAAGGCCGTCATGTCCATCACCGTGTAGCGGGCGGTGACGGCCGAGCGGGCCTGCTCCTCGATGACCGTGGCGCAGCGCTGGGCCAGGGCGTCGGGCAGGAAGCACAGCACCGGGACGAGATCGGCGTTGTTGATGACCGCCCAGAACTTCACCGAAGCCACGCTGCCCGTCCACTTCGCCAGATCCTTCGGGTCCAGCGCCAGGCTCGAGCTGCCACCCATGGAGATCATCTGCTGCTCCTTGAGCTGCATGAGCGTGTTGTGCTTGCTCTGGCTAAGGTCGCTGTACGAATAGCCCACATCGAACTTGGCCTTGCCGGAATCGGTCTCGAACTCGCCGTTCGCCGCAAAGTTGAACTCGTTCAACAGGCTTTCCTGGTCGCTCTTCGCGTTCGACTTCGCAACCATGCTCCGCTGCAGCTTGCCGCCCACCGTCACGCGGCAGGGGTAGAAATAGCCGAACCTCCTGAACACATCCCGATGCAGCGCCTCGTATTGCTGGGGCAGCGAGGTGTAGGTCTCGAAGACCTTCTCGACCGCCGCCTGGAAACGCGGCGCACAGCGCAGATCGGCCTCCCTGTCGAAGAGCAGGACCACCTTGGGCACCAGCGTCTGGTTGGTCAGGAAGATGTCCGTGGTCTCCTGACGCTGGAGCTTTTCCAGGTCGTGCCGGAACTCGGCTGCGATCCCGCAACCGGCGTAGCTCCCCGAGGCCTTGGCGGCATGGACGCTGCGCTGGCGGAACTCGTTAAGGATGCGGCTTGCGGTCGCCGTGGTCACGCTGCAGGCCGAATAGTTGGGCGGCGCCGAACGCATGATGCGGTTCTCGTGGATGTACTCCACCGGCGCATCGTCCGAGCGCCGCGTGAAATCCATGTCGAGCGGGTTCGGCCCGATGTACAGCCCCCGGTTGAGGTAGAGCATCGTGTAGAGCGCCTTGACCTGCTCCAGGCTCAGGCTTGTAAACAGCTCCGGCACCTCCACCTCGGCACCATTGAGCTGCACCTCCAGCTCCTTCAGCAGATCGGGCGGCGAGCCCTCGTCGGGCAGGCCCCAGGCCGGCGGGCGACGGGTGGTATCGATGAAGGACGGCGTGCCCGGCTGCCCGGGGCGTACCGACGGCTTGCCGGACTTGGCCGACAGGATCCGCACACCGCCCTTCTCCGCCTCGACATCGCCCAGCGTCCAGCCCGCCTCCTGATCCGGCGCCACCTTGCCGCCGGCCTTGTCGGCAAAGTGGTCGTCCTTCTGGATCCACGCCCCCAGCGCGGTCCGCGCCGCGGCCAGGGTGTCCTCGGGCTTGAGCTTGAGGGACTTGCTCTCCTCGTCGAAGCTGCGGGTGAAGGTGAAGGGCCGCGCCTCCTGGGGCTTGGCCGCCACCGCGTCCTGCACGGCCACCACGCCTTCGGCGCTGGCGATGTCCTTCAGCGCCCAGTCGCCTTCCTCGGCCACGGCGATCTCGCTGCCGTCACGCCCGAGGAAGCGGTCTTCCGTCCCCAGCCAGGCGCCCAGCGCGGTGCGCACCTCGGCCAGCGTGAGGGTGGGCTTCAGCTTGAACGCGCGCTTGCCGCCCTCGCTCTTGCGCTGGAAGGAGTACATCGCCGGCGGCAGATCCGCCGCACTCGTCCGGATCGAGAGCCGCAGCTCCGTCGCGTCCTTCGTGGCCAGCAGGCTCTCGATCTGGGTGCCCGCCTCGCTATCCTTCACGACCGCGAAGCCGTCGCTGAGAAAGACGTCGCCGTCCTTCATCAGCTGCTCCTTCACCAGCTGGGCGCGCACGTCCTGGAGGCTCTGGGTCCGTTCGAACTGCAGGACGGTGTTCCTGGTCGAATCCGTCTCGTTGATGATCTTGACGCTAATCTTGGTCATATCCGCTTTTCCCCGAAATCCGGCATTGCGCCGGCATCAGCGCGCCACCAGGAAAGTGACATGCAACACCCCGAACCGCTCCTGCGGGCTCTCCTTCTGCACCTGGATGCGCTCGAAGACCTGCTCCGCGCCCTCGTCCCGCCACAGACCACCGGCCCCCACCCCCGACGACGCCGTCGCCATGCCCAGCCCGTCGGCGAGCGGCGGCGCCGCCTGGCGCACCGGGGGTGCAGGTGGCGCGGTGAGATTGCGCGGATGCCGCTCGTCGTAGACGCGCCCCGAGATGGGATCCAGATACTGCAGGACGGGCCACGCCTCGATGTCGCAGCTCCAGTGCGCCATCGCCTCAGCGGTCGACACGCCACCGTCGATCCGGGCACGCGCCGAGTCGATGGTGAGCAGGTCGGACGAGGACTGATAGCGCCGGATCGTGGCCGTCATCATCCCGTTCTCGTCTACGCGATCGACCGCGTAGAGCTTGTCGACGACGGTCTCGGCGTTGCTGCGGATGGAGAAGCCGAAGCCCACCTTCGCCGCACAGCGGATCCGGATCGACAGGGCCGCATTGGCCGGCGCGATGACCGCATGGGGAAACAACCGCCCCTCCACCGCCGCGTTTCCGCCGGCGCTCAGGCGGACATCCGTCATCATGCGCAGGGTGGCATCCTGATTCCGGGGCTTCGCCAGCGCGTCGGCCATGTTCAGGCCGAACTGCACTTCCATGTTCGGGTGAACCCGGAACCACTCCGTATCGGTGCCGCTACTGATCTCGATCATGGCGCCGCTCACAGCAGGTCAATGCCATAGAAGAGGGTCGTGCCGGCCGCGCGCTGTACCGCGGTGTGGCCGTTCGGCGCGTACAGGAAACTCGGCCCGCGCTTATCCACGCCAGCCACGACGCGGACGAAGATCTGCAGGCTGTCGCCCACCTCGGGCGGCTGGCCGTTGAAACGCAGGGTGCCCAGATCGATCTTCCGCCGCTGCCCGATCGGATAACGCCCGCTGTTCCAGTTCTCCCCCGCACCATCGAGGCGGCCGGCGACATCGCCCCGGTACACCTCGAAATCCATCACAAAACCGCCGTCGTTGAGGCACTCGGCGAACTGATAGTACTTTTCCACCTGACCGGATTCCGAAACCATGTCCATTTCCTTTCGTGACGTGTTGAGTTGTGCGACACACCCTGTCGCTCACCTGGCCCTGAGGCTTCATGCGCATGGCTGCTGCATCACAGCGCCCTGCCAATGCCAAAAGAGTATTCACGTCATCAGCCAAAACCGCCATAATCCGGATTGACTACGGCTAGTCCTTCCCGACTAGAGGCGGCGGCCATTGCCGCCCTTTCCGATCCCCGGTCGCGCGTTCTTCCCCTTCCCTCCCCACTGTCCCTGTAGCGCCGCGCCCCCGGCTCCGCGCGAGGAGAATCCATTGATGCAGCACTACCGATTGCTCCTGATCGACGACCACACCCTTTTCCGCACCGGCCTGCGCCTGTTGCTGGGCGACACCCTGCCAACGTCCGACATCCTCGAAGCCGGCTCGGTCATGGAGGCCGTCGAGCAGCACGGCCGCACCGCCATCGACCTGATCCTGCTCGACCTCCAGCTGCCCGGCCTGAGCGGGCTGGAAGGGACGCAGGTGCTCCACCGGCATTTCCCGGCGGCGCGGATCATCGTCGTGTCAGGCACCACCGAGGCCTGGACGCCCGAGATGGCGACCCGCTATGGCGTATCCGGCTTCCTGTCCAAATCGGCAACGCCGGAGCAGATCGAAGCCAGCATCGCCCAGTGCCTCCAGACCCCACCGCCCAGTGCCACACCGCGCGCCGCGGGCCGTCTGGCCTCGCCTGGCCCGCTCACGCCACGCCAGCTGGAAGTCCTGCACCACCTCGGCCTGGGGCGCTCGAACAAGGTGATCGCCCGTCACCTGGGGCTGGCCGAGAACACCGTGCGGGTCCATGTGGCCGCCATCCTCGCCCACCTCAACGTGGCGAGCCGGATCGAGGCGGTGCTGGAAGCCCAGCGCCGCGGGCTCCTTCGCCAGACGCCATGACCTCGCCCCTGCGCCTAGACGCCCCCCACCTGCTGGCCGCTGGGATGGCGCTGATCGACCAGAGCTTCGGCATCGCCATGCTCGGCTGCTTCCTCGCCTCAGTGCTCCTCGGCAGCGCCGTCCTGCTGTCCGGCGGGCCGGCCCATGTCGGGCTGTGGTGCGCCGCGATGGGCCTCGCCTGCGCCTTCGGTCACCTGTGGCGGAGGCGCAACCCGGCACGGGTCACGCCGGCAGGTGCCCAGGACTACGCCCGGTGGATGACCGCGCTGCTGATCGTGCTCGGCAGCCTGTGGGGCTTCGCCGGCTGTGTGTACATGGATCTGGAGTCGCCCCCGTCGGTGGTCTCCGCCCTGGCCCTGATCGCCGGCATGAGCGCCGCGGCCCTGTCGATCTTCTCCCCATGCCTGCCGGTCGCCATCGGGTTCTTCTTCCCCGCAATCCTGCCGGTCTGGGCCTACGTGCTCGTTGCCGGCGGCGCCCATTACCTGTGGCTGTGGATCGGCATCCCGCTGTACCTGCTGGTGCTCACGGTGTTCGCCCGCAACTACGCGCTGGTCGCCCGCCGCTCCATCCTCCTGCGTTTCGAGAACCTGGAGCTCGTCGAGCAGCTGCGCGCCGAAACCCTGCGCGCCGAAGAGGCGAACCGCGCCAAGTCGGTCTTCCTGGCGGCGGCCAGTCACGACCTGCGCCAGCCGCTGCACGCCCTGGGGCTGTTCATCGCCTCGCTCCGCCGCACCCCGCTGGACGAGGGCCAGACCGACCTGCTGACCCACATGGACGGCGCCGCCCGGGCCGCCGGCGAGATGCTCAACACCCTGCTCGACTTCTCCCGCCTGGAAGCAGGCGTGATCGAGGCCAATCCGCAGCCCTTCCCGCTCCAGCCGATGCTCCGCAAGCTCGAAGCCGAGTTCGCCCCCCAGGCCGAACAGAAACAGCTGGTGTTCCGCCTGCGGGACACGCCCGCCATCTGCCACACCGACCCAAGCCTCCTGGAGCTCGTGCTGCGCAACCTGATCGCCAACGCGGTCCGCTACACCGAGTGCGGCGGCCTCCTCATCGCCTGCCGACGGCCCCGGGCGGGGCTGGCGGTGATCGAGGTGTGGGACACCGGGATCGGCATTCCCTCGTCCCAGCACGAGGCGATCTTCCAGGCCTTCCACCAGCTCGGGAATCCCGAGCGCGACCGGCGCCACGGGCTCGGGTTGGGGCTCGCCATCGTCCGCCAGCTGGTCAGGACCATGGATCTGGCGCTCAGCCTCGCATCCCGGCCCGGACGCGGATCGGTGTTCCGGGTGGCCATCCCGTGCCACGCCGACGCGCCCAGCCCGCCATGGCCGGCCGCCGCCACGACGGACCAGCCCCGGGATCTGCAACGGCTCCGGGTGCTCGTCATCGACGACGACCAGACCGTCCTGTGCGCCATGCGCGCGCTGCTGGAAAGCTGGAACTGCGACTGCCGGACAGCCGAATCCGAAGCCGCCGCCATCGACTGCCTGCACGACTTCGAACCGGCGGTGGTCATCACCGACTACCGCCTGCGCGGGCATCGCACCGGGCACCAGGCCCTCGACGCCATCCGGGCGTTCCTGCAGCGCCGGCCGCCGGTGATCCTGATGACCGGCGACACCGCCCCCGACCGTCTGCGCGAAGCCATGGCTGGCGGCGTGCGGCTGCTGCACAAGCCGATCAGCGCCGATGCCCTCCTCGAGGCCGTGCTGCAGCTGGCACCGGCACGCCCCGACTGAGCGTCCGGATCACCTGCACGCACGATGCGCTTGCGCCATATGGTCGGGAATCGCTCCAGAATGCCGCCGATGCTCCCGACCCGCCCGCCTCGCCAGCCGCCGACGCCCAGGTGTGCCGGGATCACGGGCCCGATCGATCCGGCTTTCAGCGCCTCGACCGCAACGGGGACGGCCGGCGCCACATCGCCCGCCGCCGGCCCGACCGCATCATCGCGCTGGCCGCCATCTCCGGCGTGGGCGATCGCGAGCTCGAGGCCTACGGGAAGGACAGCCTGACGCTCCTCACCGAAGACTGAGGCCGCGGCGCCTCAGCGGGGCAGGCCGGAGCGGATCTCCGCCGCCCGCTTCGCGGCCGCCTCGGCCTGAGCGGTGCGGCCCGCCTTGCGTTCCAGCTCGGCCAGCTGGGTCAGCGCAGCCACCATGAAGTCCGGCGCCTCGGCTACGTAGCGCTCCGCCGTGGCCTGTACCTGCCGGTTGAGCGCCAGCGCCCCGGCATCGTCTCCCTGGGCCACCCGCAAACCGGCCAGCTGGAAGCGCACGTTGGCCACTTGCAGGCTGTCCTCACCCGCCACCTCGATCCAGCGGGCCAGCGCCATCCTGCACACCGCCTCCGCATCGGCCGGGCGCGATTGCTCAGCGAGATTGCCGCACAGGTTGATCTCGGCCGCGGCAATCATCGGCGGCGTGGCAAGGGGGCTGCGCCTGAACACCTCCAGCGCCTCCCGGAACAGCACCTCCGCCTCCCGGTGGCGGTTCTGCGCGCCATACAGAAAGGCGCGGTTGTTGAGCATCCGCCCGTATTCCGGCGAATTCTTGCCCTCCCTGGCCGCCACAATCCCGAGGGCGCGCTCGTAAAGCTGATGAGCTTCGTCGTAACGGCGCTGGGCCCGATACACCGTCGCCAGATTGTTGAGCGCGCTCGCCACCAGCGTCGAATCTGGCCCCGCAGCCTGCTCGCTTGCCGCCAGCAGGCGCTGGGCGAGCTTCTCCGCGCGGGGCTGGTCGCCGCTGCCCGAGGCCGCGCTCAAAGCCAGCCCCAGCACCTCCACGCTCGTCGCGTTGCCGCCACCGGTAGTCTTCTCTTCGATCGCCAGCGCCCGCTGGGCGTCGAGGTCGGCCTCCCGAAAACGCAGCTGCGCCAGCCGGAGCTTGGCCCGCGCGGTGAGCGCCAGCCCCACAACCGGGTGTTCGGCTCCCAACTGCCGCTCGCCAATCGTCACCGCGCGCTCGATGGTGGCCTCGGCATCGGCGTTGTGGCCCAGGGCGATCTGCTCCCGGCCCAGGCCGACCAGCGCGTAGGCCAGATCGCCGCCATCCGCACCGCGCAAGGCCTCGACGAGTCTCACCACCTGCCGGTAGCCCTGTTCGGCCTCCTCATGCCGCTCCAGCCGCGCCAGGGCGTTCGACTGCACATCCAGCGCCTCGGCCATCTGCAGCGACGTGGCCCCGCCGTCCCGCTCGATCAGGCCCCGGGCCCGCTGGGTCAGGGCCACCGCCTCGGCCGCCTGCCCCCGCTGCATTTTCACCCCGGCCAGGTGCACCAGCGGCTGGGCCAGCAACGGAGAGTCGGGCCCCGCCGCCCTCTCCACCAGGACAACACTCCGCTTCAGCACCACCTCCGCCTCGTCCAGCCGTCCCAGCGACAGCAGCGCCGGGCCCAGCACCTGCAGGCTGGCAAACACAGGTGGGCTTTCCTGGCCGCCCTCCTTCTCGGCCAGATCGAGCGCTTCCAGCGCCTTGCGGCGCGAGGCCTCGAAATCGCCCTGCTGGTAGCTGGCCATGGCATCCCGCTGCAGCACCTGCCATGCCGGGCTCTGGGCCCCAGCCAGCGGCACGCCAGACGCCAGTAAAGCCGCCAGCACCGCCACCCGCGCTCGCTTCAGCATTGACATGATGGCTCTCCCCTTTCAGATGGTTGCCCGTCAATAACCCGATCAGCATCATCTCCAGCTTACACAGGCGCCCGTGCCGCCGCTTTGCGCCAGCGCAAGCCCGCCCCCTGAACGCCCTTCACGACTTGCCTTCCTCGCTCCGCGCCACAAAACACAACGGGCGCCAGTGGCGCCCGTTGTGTTTGCAGCAAGGTGCAGCTGGATTACAGCACGGCCAGCAGTTCCACCTCGAACACCAGCGTGGCGTTCGGCGGGATCACGCCGCCAGCGCCGCGCGCGCCGTAGCCCAGCTGGGGCGGAATGGTCAGCTTGCGGGTACCGCCCACCTTCATGCCCTGCACGCCTTCGTCCCAGCCGGCGATCACGCGACGGCCGCCGAGGGGGAACACGAACGGGTCGTTGCGATCCTTGCTGGAGTCGAACTTGGTGCCGTCGGTCAGCCAGCCGGTGTAATGCACCTGGACGTTCTTGCCCGCAACGGCTTCGGCGCCGGTGCCAACCTGGGTATCTTCAATGACGAGGCCGCTCGCCGTGGTTACTTGAGTCATGGAACGCTCCTGTTTGATGAACGGCGGATTCTATCAATCATCAGATGACGCGATAAGGTTTAGGGTTTCGCCCAATGACTTGAAAATTCCCATCAACGACCGCTCACCGCTACGCGCGGGCAACGTCAGGTTGAACCTACCACACCGGCGATCCGCGAAGGCCAGCCACCCTCTGTCAGCGATTGACGTCCACGATCACGCGGCCGCGAATCTCGCCATTGATGAGCTTCGACGCCGTGGGAATTGCATCGCTTAACGAGATCTCGGTGCTGATCATCTCCAGCTTGGAAACATCAAGGTCGACACCCAGGCGTCGCCACGCCTCAAGGCGATCGGGGCGCGGGCACATCACGCTGTCGATACCGGCGAGTGTCACACCACGCAGGATGAACGGCGCGACCGTAGCCGGGAAATCCATTCCCCCTGCAAGTCCACATGCCGTGACCACACCGCGATATCTGGTGGTGGCGCAGATATTCGCCAACGTATGACTGCCGACGACATCAACCGCACCGGCCCAGCGCTCCTTACCCAGCGGCTTGCCTGGCGTCCCAAACTCCGCGCGATTGAGCACTTCGCTTGCACCCAGGTGTTTCAGGTAGTCCGCCTCCTCTGTCCGCCCACTGACAGCGACCACCGTATAACCCAGCTTCGCCAGCACTGCGGTTGCCACGCTGCCGACGCCACCCGCGGCGCCGGAGACCAGAATCTCGCCGTGCGCGGGCGTCACACCGTGGCGCTCCAGTGCCAGCACGCAGAGCATGGCGGTATAGCCTGCCGTGCCGATCGCCATGGCCTGCTGCGGGGAAAACTGCTCGGGCAATGGCACCAGCCAGTCACCCTTCAGACGCGCCTTCTGGGCCAGTCCGCCCCAGTGCCCCTCGCCGACACCCCATCCATTCAGCAGCACACTGTCTCCGGCCTTGTACTCCGGGTGCGTACTCGATTCGACGACGCCGACCAGATCGATGCCGGGCACCATCGGAAAGCGTCGAACCACCGGCCCCTTGCCAGTGATGGCAAGGCCATCCTTGTAGTTGAGCGTGGAATGACTGACGCGGACGGTGACATCTCCATCGGGCAACTGCCCTTCGTCAATGTCCTTGATGTTGGCGCGATAGCCGGCTTCATCCTTCTCAATCAGAATACCTTTGAACATTTTTCGCTCCTCGAAATTTAGACCGATCGTCTACAAAAACTTAAAAAAATCAGGGCCTCTGCAGCCCGGCAAAAAATCCGCGAGCAAAGATTTCCAGAGGCTTGGCACTACGTTCGAGCTTGGCGCGAAGGACCGCACCTTCCCAGCCGATCCAGAAAAAGGTGGCCTGCTGCGCGCAGTCCACGACGGCGGGGATTTCGCCCGCCTCTTTCGCGGTTTCGAGACAGCACGCCAAGCGCCGCTCCCAGTCGCAAAACACCGCGTTGAGCCGCGCCCGGAAACTTTCCGGCAGGGCCGCCATCTCCTGACCGAGGTTACCGATCAGGCAGCCACGACGGAAATCGTGCCGCGCCATTCCACCGCGGGCGTCTTCGACAAAGGCCGATAGACGATCGAGCGGCTTCCTGGATTGATCGTTGAAATGGCGGTCGAGCTTGTAAGCAAAATAGCTCGCATACCGATCAATCAGCTCCGCCCCGAAGGCCTCCTTGCTCTCGAAATAGTGATAGAAGGAACCCTTGGGCACACCTACCCGCTTGAGCACTTCATCGATACCCGTCGCCGAGAACCCCTTTTCGGTCAGCGCCTCCAGCCCGGCGCGAATCAATAGCTCTCGCGTTTCGAGCGTCTCATCGGGCCGCTTCGGCGGGCGGCCGCGCCTACGGGCAACGGGATGCTGTATCTCCATGAGCCAATATTAGACCGATCGTCTCAATTATTGCAAGGATTATGTTTGGTCCGTAGGCGCATCCTTGACGAATCAAGGCTGTCGCTCGTGGCTGATGTTGCCAGAGGGAGTCCATCGATGCAGTGCCGGCTGAAACCATCACCCGCTGCGCGGCCGCGACGGCTGGCGTTCATCCCCGTGCTGCGCCCGGCTCACCCGCCCTTGCGACGCCCCGCGAAAGCCTTGCGAAACTTGGCCACCTTGGGCGCCACCACAAACTGGCAGTAGGGCTGGCGGCCGTTACGGGCAAAGTAGTTGTCGTGATAGGGCTCGGCCGGCCAGAAGGTGCCGGCGGGCTCGACCTCGGTGACGATGGGTGCATCAAACTCGCCCTCGAGGGCCAGCTGCTCGATCTTGGCCCGGGCGATGGCGTCCTGCTCCGGGCTGGTGGTGAAGATCGCCGACCGATACTGGGTGCCCACATCATTGCCCTGGCGGTTGGGCGTCGTCGGATCGTGGATCGCGAAGAAGATGTCGAGCAGATCGGAATAGCCGATCACCGCCGGATCGAACTCGATGCGCACGGCCTCGGCGTGACCGGTGTCGCCATCGCACACCCGCTCGTAGCTGGGCGCATCCAGATGGCCGCCGATATAGCCGGACTGGGCCGCGCTCACCCCCGCCACATCGAGGAACACCGCCTCGATGCACCAGAAGCAGCCGCCCGCCAGAATGGCGACCTCGTTCGTCTTTTCGCTCATTGTTGTCTCTCCAGGCTGGGGCTCCGCTCAGCCCCCGGCCGGCGGAAAGACCTGAAGATAAAGCAGATCCGACGCAAACGCGAGGCACGGCAGCGACACCAGCAGGAGCGGCGGAAACAGGATGGTGGCGATGATCGCCCCCGCCAGCAGCACCGCCCACACCAGCATCGACCCGGGGTTGGCGAACACCCCTCGCACGCTGGCCGTCACCGCGCCCACCAGCTGCGCCCGGCCATCGAACAGCAGGGGCACCGCAAAAGCGGAGATGTTGAAGACGATGAACGCCAGCACCGCGCCCATCAGGCTGGTCCACGCATGAAAGCGCGCCACCTGGGCCGCGTCCGGCGTACTCGCGCCGATCATGAAGCTATACACCGTGGCCGCGTCGGTGAGCCAGATCAGCAGGAGCAGGCTGCACGCCGCCGCCAGCCCCCACAAACCCCTCGGCGCCTGCCGAAAGCCCGACAGCACATCGGCAAAGCCCGCACCACGCCCCGCGGCGACAGCCCGCCGCAAGGCAAAGAACCCTGCCAGCACCGCCGGCCCCACCAGCAGAAAGCCGCCGGCAAAAGGCAACATCATTGCCGACAGGCCAAAGTGGGCCAGCGCCCCGAAGATGCCCACGCCGATCAGCATGAACACCCCTGCAAACCCCGCCGCCGGCACCAGACACCGCCGATACGCCGCCCAGCCCTTTGAAACCGCCGAGAGGATCGTGCCGACAGAAATGCGACAGGGCGTGAGTTGATCGGACATCAGGCGAGCCTCCACGGGGTCAGATCATGCATCTGGCCTGATGCCGTCCGAGCGGGCAATGATTTGCGTCAAGACCCCGAAAGCCCAGCGCGAACGGATCGCGCAAGGGGTTTTGGACGGCAAGGCGCTTCAGCTTGGCCTTGACCGCGTGCGCCGCCTACTTGAACGACAGCGTGAACACCGCGTCCAGCGCGTTTTCGCTGCCCGCCCGGCCGATGACGGCGATGCGGCGGGTGAGCTGGTAGGTGAGCTTGACGATGCTCGACGTGCCCGAGATGCTCTGCTCGAAGGAGAGCATGGCCCGGGCGGAGAGGCGCTTGCCGATGGTGATGACCTGCCCGGGCACGCTGTCGATGTTGCTGGACGAGGCGCTGGACGCCGTGCCGGTGACGCTGCCGGTGGCGACGCTGCTGGTCTGCACGCGGCTGCGGCTGTCGACGCTCGAGCCAAACGAGATTTCGTCGAAACCCAGGGCCCGGGCCAGGCCGGCCGACATGCCGGAGCCCGAATCCCCCAGCAGGGCCTGGGCCGCAGGCAGCAGCAGGGCCATTTCGCCGCCGGAGCCTTGATCGGGCGGACGGCCGAGGACGATCCAGCCGAGCTTCTCGGGGTCGGGCACGTTGGGCTCCGACACCAGCCGCACCAGCGGCCGGCGGGCGGTGCCGGTGATCCCCACGCCGGCCTCGACGGTGAGGCCCTTGCGCAGCGCCACCACGTTGAGGCCCGGATTGGCCACCGGGCCGTTGAAGGTGATGATGCCTTTTTCGATGCTGAGCTTCTGGCCATAGCCTTCATACACCCCGCCCACGGTGGTGATGGTGCCGGTGGCGGCCAGGGGGCGGCCGGGGCCGGAGGTGAGCCGCAGGTCGCCGGCGAGACGGGTGTCGAGGCCCAGCGCGCGCACGTAGAGGGCGTCACCCAGGCCGATGGCCAGATCGACCGACATGCTGAAGGGGCTGGCCTGGGCCTTGGCACCTCGCGCGGGGTCGAGCACCACCACGTCCTCGCCCAGGCTGGGCGGTGGGGTGCGGGAGAGTTCGACAAAGCCCGCATCGGCAGCCAGCCGGCCCTTGAGGTGGGCGGAATTCCAGCCGGTGGCGAGCTCGCCCTCGCCGCTCAGCACCAGCCACTGATCGACCCGCTGAAGGAGCGGCAGGCGGTCGGCGCGGAAATCGAAATGGCCTTCGCCGGTGGCGAGCTGCACCTGCCCCTTGGCCTTGAGGGTGCCCGGGGTGGCAGTGAGCCGGGCCAGGTCGATGCGCCCTTCGCGGGGTTTGACCCGGTTGGGCGAGACGAAGCTGAATTCCTCGAGATTGAGCCGGTCGCGGTTGAAGTCGAGCTGCAGGGTGCCGCCCGACAGGTGCAGGCCCTGGTCGGCCATCACGAAGGAGAGCTTGTCGCCCCGGATGCGGCCGGCGGCTTCGGGGCTGGCCGGGGTGCCGGCGAGGGAAAATTCGCCCTTCAGGCTGCCGTCGGTCTTGAGGTTCTGGTCGGCCAGCGGGCCGGCCCAGGCGATGGAGGGGATGTCGAGCCGCGCAGAGCCCAACAGGGGCGCGCCGGGCACCAGCCGCACGGTGCCGTCGGCGGTGCGCTCGGCCAGCGCAGTGCCGGCGCCCGATGCGCTGCCCAGCCGGCTGCCGTGGGCCGAAAAGCCGAAGGCGATGCGGTTGGACGCGGCGCTCACGGTGAGCTGCAGCTCGTCCAGCCCCAGCTGCACCGGCGAATCGCCCTGAAGTTCAAGATCGCCGCTTTCGCGGAAGACGCGCACGAGACCATTCACCTGCTCGCCGATGTCCACGTTCCATTCGCCGCCGATCTGCAGCGAGTTGCCGCGGGACTGCACCTTTCGGGTGGCCGGATCGAGATTCACCCCGACCTGCACGCCGCTGACGCTGCCCCGGGCGACCAGATGCCGGGCCTGCCAGCGGGTTTCGTCGAGCCGGAAACGCCCGCCGGCCACGCCGCGCACTTCGGCCGCGCCCAGGGTGATCTCGTCGGCGGACAGCAGCAGGGGCGCCGGCGCGGCAAGGGTGAGGCGATCGTCGCCGCGCAGCTGGAAGCTATCGAGCCGGCCCTGCCAGCGGGGGCCATCGGAGAGCGCCCCGGCCAGGGTGGCGACGACGGAGGTGGAGCCATTGGCGTAGGCCTCCAGCCGGGCGGTGTTGGCGGCGCGGGTGCCATCAAAGACGAAGCTCGCCCGACGCAGCAGCGCGTCGCCGACGCTGCCGTCCTTGGCCGGCGTGCGCAGGCCGGCCACCGACAGGGCCACGGCGATGCTGCCGTTCCTACCCTCGGCGATGCGGCCCTGGCCGTTGGCGGCGTCGATGCGGATGCCACCGACGGCGAGTTGCTCGGCGGTGAGTTCGAAATCCCCCGCCGGGTGATCGATGCTGCCCCGGAGCACACCGGTCAGGTGCAGCTTGCCCCCCAGGCCGTGGCCGAGGGCGGCGAGCGCCGGGGCGTCGAGGTTCAGGTCGAGGGCATCGCCGGGCTTGCCGTACCGGCCCTTGGCGACGAGCCGGTTGCCGGCCAGGGTGAGGGCCACGTCGGCATCGGCGAGGCGCGTGCCTTCGACCGCCAGCACGCCGCGGCCGGCCAGGGGCTTGCCTTCGAGGGTGCTGGGCGCCAGATCGAAATCGAGCCGCCCGGCAAGGTGCGGCGCGCGCTTGCCCTTGAGGGTGAAGCGGGTGTTGAGGTCGGCGGTGGGCGCGGTGGTCACGAACGCGCGGGGGTCGAAGCGGTCGAGCCGGCCGGTGGCCTCGAAGGCGCCGGCGGCATCCAGCGCCAGCTTGCCGGTAGCCTCCAGCCGGGCGGCGCGGGCGGTGGCGAGGAGCTTGTCGATGGTGACGAGGCCGGCAGCGTGGCGGGCGTCGAGGCGCAGGGCGAGCTGCGGGTCGCGGAGATCGGCGCGGACGGTCTGCGCCTCGGCGTCGGCGTCGGCGTCGATGCGGCCGGCGATTCGGGTGGTGACGGCGCGCTTGTCGAGCTTGCGGGCGTCGAGATTGCTGATGCGCAGTTCGGCGTCGACCTTGCCGAAACCGGCGGCGGGCTCGTTGCCCGTGCCGGGCTTGGGCGCCTGCCAGCGGGCCGAGCCTTCGGCGCGGCCGTTACCCGGCAGGCGCAGATCAATGTCGGCCAGCGCCAATTCGCCGCCCGCCCAGCGCAGAGCGGTGGCGAGGGATTCGACCGGCAGCGCGCCGGCGTCGTAAGTGCCGGGGGCGCGGTTGACGATGCGCACCGGGCCGCTCACCACCCAGTCGGTGGCTGTGGGCTTGTCGGTGGCGGCGGACGGGACGAGATCGGCGTCGATGTCGAGGGTGGCGGTGGGCGCGTCCGGGTGGAAGCGCTTCGGGTCGACGCCGGTGAGGTGGGCCTTGGCCGATTGCAGCGGCAGGCTGGCAAAGGGCGTGGCGACGATGGCGGCCGTGCCATCAACACCGGCCCCGGCGATGGTGGCATCCAGCAGCAGCTTCTGCAGGTCGCCGCCGGCCTTGGCGCTTACCGTCCAGGCTTCGTCGGCGTGGCGGGTGGCGAGGCTGGCGCTGGCCTTGAGGGGGAAAGGTCGCTGGCCGTCGAGCTCGGCGTCGGCGGCCAGCTGGCCGAAGGGCGCAGTGGCCTTGAGGCCGGTCGCCCGGTGGTGGCGGCCGTCGGATTGCAGCGCGCCGGCCAGGGCGGTGAATTCGATGTCCGGCGCGGCGGGCTTGCCATCTTCGAGTTTGCCCACCTGCAGCCGGCCGATCTGGAAGTGGTCGATGGCGATGGCGGCGGGCAGTTCAAGACTGCCCGGCAGCGTGGAGGGCGCGTCGCTGGGAGCGCTGGCCACCTGCACGTCGGCGGCGGCGAGGCGGGCGATGTCGAGCCGGCCGCGGGTGAGCGCGGCGGGGTTCCAGGTGAGGGCCAGGTCATGCACATCCACCTGCAGCGTGGGCGTGCGCACCCGCAGCAGGCCCAGGTGCAGATCACCCAGCAGGTAGCCGTCGGCCTTCTCGAAGGTGACGACGCCGCCCGACAGCCGGGCGACGAAATCCACCAGCATCCCAAGGCCCGAGGTGGTGCCACCCAGCCAGCCGACCAGCACAATGGCCACGGTGATGCCTGCGATCAGCAGCGCGAGCACCCCGCGCAGAAGCCGCCGCCCCCAGCCCGAGCGGGGCGGCGGCGGGGTTTGATCCTGCGGGGCAGCGCCGGCGGGCGCCGGCGTGTCGCTCATCGGTCAGCCAAAGAGGGCGGCGAGGCCGGCACCGGGATCGTCGGCGCGCATGAAGGCTTCGCCCACCAGGAAGGCATTGACCTTGTGCTCGCGCATCAGGGCCACGTCGGCCGGGGCGAGGATGCCCGATTCGGTGACGACGATGCGTTCGGCGGGGATGCGCGGCAGCAGATCGAGCGTGGTCTGCAGGCTGACCTCAAACGTGCGCAGGTTGCGGTTGTTGATGCCGATGAGCGGCGTACGCAGGTTGAGGGCCACGTCGAGTTCGGCGCCGTCGTGGACTTCGACCAGCACGCCGAGACCGAGGCTCTCGGCGATGGCTTCCATCTCCTGCATCTGGGCCAGCGAGAGCGCCGAGGCGATCAGCAGGATGGCGTCGGCGCCCATCGCGCGGGCTTCGTACACCTGATAGGGATCGACCAGGAAATCCTTGCGCAGGGCCGGCAGGCTGCAGGCAGCGCGGGCGGCCTGGAGGTATTCCGGCGCGCCCTGGAAGAACTGGCGGTCGGTGAGCACCGACAGGCAGGCGGCGCCGGCCTTCTCGTAGCTGGCGGCGATCTCGGCGGGGCGGAAGTCGGCGCGGATCACGCCCTTGGAGGGGCTGGCCTTCTTGATCTCGGAGATCACCGCGGCGCGGCCGGCGGCGATCTTCGCGCGCATCGCGCCGACGAAATCCCGCGCGGGAGCCTGGGCGGCGGCGAGCTCGCGCACGGCAGCGTCGGACACCGCGGCGCGGGCGGCGGCGACTTCGGTGTGCTTGACGGCGAGGATCTTGTTGAGGATGTCGGACATGGAGGTTCTCTGAATGGGAGCGGCTTAGGCGAAGGACTTGCTGCAGGCGACGAATTCCTCGAGCTTGGCCCGGGCGGCGCCGGACGCCAGCACCTCGCGGGCGCGCACGATGCCCTCGCCGATGGAATCCACCAGATTGGCGGTGTACAGCGCGGTGCCGGCGTTGAGCGCGACGATCTCGCGGGCGGCACCCGGCTTGTTGTCTAGCACGCCCAGCAGCACGCCCTTGGATTCGTCGGCGTCGGCCACCTTGAGGTTGCGGCTCGACATCATGGTGAGGCCGAAGTCTTCCGGGTGGATCTCGTATTCGCGGATCTGGCCGTCCTTCAGCTCACCCACCAGGGTCGAGGCGCCCAGCGACACCTCATCCATGCTGTCGCGGCCATGCACCACCAGCACGTGCTTGGCGCCCAGGCGTTCCATCACGCGTACGCAGATGCCCACCAGATCGGGGTGAAACACGCCCAGCAGGGTGTTGGGCGCACCGGCCGGGTTGGTGAGCGGGCCGAGGATGTTGAAGATGGTGCGCACGCCCATCTCGCGACGGATCGGGGCGACGTTCTTCATGGCGCTGTGGTGGTTGGGGGCAAACATGAAGCCGATGCCGGTGCGGGCGATGCACTCGGACACCTGCTCGGGCTTGAGGTTGATGTTCACGCCCAGGCTTTCGAGCACATCGGCGCTGCCGGACTTGCTGGAGACGCTGCGCCCACCGTGCTTGGCGACGCGGGCGCCGGCCGCCGCGGCAACGAAGATCGTCGCGGTGGAGATGTTGAAGGTGTGGGAGCCGTCGCCGCCGGTGCCCACCACGTCCAGGAAGTGATCGTTGGGCGGCGGCACGATGACCTTGGTGGACAGCTCGCGCATCACGGTGGCGGCCGCCGAGATCTCGCCGATGGTCTCTTTCTTGACGCGCAGGCCGGCGAGGATGGCCGCGGTCATCACCGGCGAGACTTCGCCGGCCATGATCTGGCGCATCAGCGACAGCATCTCGTCGTAGAAGATTTCCCGGTGCTCGATGGTGCGTTGCAGGGCTTCCTGGGCAGTGATGGACATGGCGGCTCCGGTCAGGCTTTGGATTGTTCGAGGAAATTGCGCAGCAGGTCGTGGCCGCGCTCGGTCAGGATCGATTCGGGGTGGAACTGCACGCCCTCGACGAACAGCGTCTTGTGGCGCACGCCCATGATCTCCCCGTCATCGGTCCAGGCGGTCACTTCGAGGCAGTCGGGCAGCGACTCGCGCTCGATGGCCAGCGAATGATAGCGGGTGCAGGTGAGCGGGTTGGGCAGCCCCTTGAACACGCCCTTGTCGAGATGATGCACCGGCGAGACCTTGCCGTGCATCAGCCGCTTGGCATGGACGATCTTGCCGCCGAAGGCCGCGCCGATGCTCTGGTGGCCCAGGCACACGCCGAGCAGCGGGATCTTGCCAGCGAAGGCCTGGATGGCCGCCACCGAGATGCCCGCCTCGGCCGGCGAACACGGGCCCGGCGAGACGACGATCTGGGCCGGCTTGAGGTTGGCGATCTGCTCGACGGTGATCTCGTCGTTGCGATACACCCGCACGTCGGCACCGAGTTCGCCGAAGTACTGCACGAGGTTGTAAGTAAAGCTGTCGTAGTTGTCGATCATCAGCAGCATGACGGAGCATCCTTTCGCTGGGCGCCGGCGCCGCTCCGGGCGGGCGCATTGGCTTGTTCTGACTTGATGCCGGCCCGGCGCTGCGCGGCGCGGGCCCGGCAAATGTTTGTAACCTTGGTTACCGACAGGCGGTCGGCGGGTGTGGAAAGATGAGGCCACATTCCAACAACACCCGAGGAAGAACGATGAAAACGACCCGCATCCTGACGATCGCCGCCGCCCTCTCGGCCCTCACCGCCCCGGCCTTCGCCGGCGACTGGCAGTTCCTGCCGATTGCCGACAAGGGCTACGCCCCGAACTTCGTGGCGTCGGTGACCGGCGGCATCATGGACCCGCAGCACGCCAAGAGCGGCGACGCCTGGGGCCTGGAGCTGGCCATGAACTGCGGCCTGATCCAGACGCCCACCGGCGTGGTGCGCACCAAGCTGTCGGTAAACAAGTTCGACAAGGGCGGGCTTGATCTGACCACCGTCGAACTCAACCCGCGCTGGACGATCCCCGTCGCCAAGGACGTGACCTTCGGCATCGGTCCCGGCATCGGCTGGGTGAAGGCCGACGCGGGCAACCGCACCGTGGACATGTTCGCCTGGCAGGCCGGCGCCGATCTGGACTACCGCATGGGCCAGCTCAACCTGGGCCTTGGCGCGCGCTGGCAGGACACCGTCGGCAAGACGATCGCCACCGGCCAGCACGGCGCGGACAACTGGCTGGTTCAGGCCAAGGTCGGCATCGCGTTCTGACCCTCTCGCCCGTCGCGTTGCACCAGGCCGCCTGCGGGCGGCCTTTTGCATGGTGTTCACAGCGCGGTGTCGAGGCCGGCTTCGGCGATCTCGGCCGCACGCAGCATGGCGCGGGCTTTGTTCTGGGTTTCCTGCCACTCGGACTGGGGATCGGAATCGGCGACGATGCCGGCGCCCGCCTGGACGTGAATCTTGCCGTCCTTGACCACCGCGGTGCGGATGGCGATGGCCAGATCCATGTCGCCGTGGAAGCCCAGATAGCCAACCGAGCCGGCGTAGATGCCGCGCTTGGTGGGTTCGAGCTCGTCGATGATCTCCATCGCCCGCAGCTTGGGCGCGCCCGACACGGTGCCCGCCGGGAAGGTGGCGCGCAGCACAGCCAGCGCGTCGAGCCCATCCTTGAGCTTGCCTTCGACGTTGGACACGATGTGCATCACGTGGGAATAACGCTCGACGGTGAAGCGCTCGGTGACCTTGACGCTGCCGGTGGTGGCGACGCGGCCACAGTCGTTACGGCCCAGGTCGAGGAGCTGGAGGTGCTCGGCGCGCTCCTTCTCGTCGGCGAGGAGTTCCTGCTCCAGCGCCTGGTCCTCGTCGTAGGTCGCGCCGCGCTTGCGGGTGCCGGCGATGGGGCGCACGGTCACGTCCTTGTCCTCGAGGCGCACCAGGATCTCCGGCGAGGCGCCGACGACCTGGAATTCCTCGAAGTTGAAATAGAACATGTAGGGCGACGGATTGAGGCTGCGGATCGCCCGGTACAGGGCCATCGGCGAGGCGCCGAAGGGCTTGCTCATGCGCTGGCTGAGCACCACCTGCATGATGTCGCCCTCGACGATGTAGTCCTTGGCCCGCTGCACGGCGGCCTTGAAGGCCTCTTCCCCGAAGCTCGACACCGCCTCGGTGGGCGCGGCACGCTGGTCCGCCGGCACATTGACCGGCTCGCGCAGCTTGCCAAGCAGCTCCTTCAGGCGCTTCTGGGCGCGCTTGTAGGCGTTGGGCACCTCGGGCTCGGCATACACCACCAGGGTGAGCTTGCCGGAGAGGTTATCGACGATGGCAATCTCTTCGGACAACAGCAGCAGGATGTCCGGCGTGCCGAGCTCGTCGGTCTTCTCGGTTTTGGCGAGGCGCGGCTCGATGTAGCGCACGGTGTCGTAGCCGAAGCAGCCGACGAGGCCGCCGGCAAAACGCGGCAGATGATCCCGCGGCGGCACCTTGATGCGCTGCATGAACTCGCCCACATAGGAGATCGGGTCGCCGTAATCGCGGCGTTCAACCAGCCGATCATTGGTGAGCAGCAGCACCGTGCGGCCATGCACCTCGATGCGCGTCGGCGCGGCAAGGCCGATGATCGAGTAGCGGCCGAAACGCTCACCGCCCTGCACGGATTCGAGCAGGTAGGTGTTGGGCGCGTTGGCCAGCTTCAGGTAAACAGAGAGGGGGGTGTCGAGATCCGCAAAGGTTTCGAGCGTAACCGGAATGCGGTTATAGCCCTGGTCGGCCAGGGCCTGGAATTCGGCTTCGGTCATGGAGACTCCGGAAGGACATGATGCTTTTTCGCGAGGGTATCACGAGGGCTGCTCGTGACAGGTTCAGACGGGGCTCAGCAGCCCAGCCATGACCGGCCGCCGCATCCACCGGGGGTGGGGATACGAACGGCAGGGAACTCCTGTACGAAAGTCATGCGCTTCGGGGTCACGATGGAATCGGGTTGGTCCGATGAATCAGCGGATGCGCGGAAGCGCATCGACGAGGCTGGATAGTAGCCCGTCGCATTCGATGCTGTCCACCGGCATGCCTTCGCTGTAGCCATAGGTGACGAGCAGCACCGGCATGCCGGCGGCGCGGGCGGCTTCGGCGTCGTTGGCCGAGTCGCCGATCATCAGCGACTCCGCCACCGTCACACCCAGCAGTTCGCAGGCGTGGAAGAGCGGCGCCGGATGGGGTTTCTTCTCGGGCAGGGTGTCGCCGCTCACCGTGGCGCCAAAGTAGCGGGCAATGCCCATGCGCTCCAGCAGCGGCCCGGTGAAGGCGGCCGGCTTGTTGGTGACGCAGGCCATCGCCACGCCCTGCGCCTGCAGCGCCGCCAGCGCCGGCAGCACGCCCTCGTAGAGGGTGGTGGCGAGGCCATTGACCTCAGCGTAGTGGCGCTGGAAGGCCGCCACCGCCTCGGCCATCTCGGCGTCGCTGGCGGTGCCGTGCTCGGCCAGGCAGCGCCGCACGAGGTTGAGCATACCCTTGCCAACAAACGTGCGGATGGTGTCGATGGAATGGGGCGCGCGGCCCAGCTCGACCATCATCCGGTGACAGGCTTCGGACAGATCGGGGATGGAATCGAGCAGGGTGCCGTCCAGGTCGAACAACACGGCGCGCACCGGGCGGCCAGGGGTGTGGGCAGTCATGGCAGGGCGAGGCATCTGAAACGGAAGCCGCGCAGGATACGGGAGATCACCGGGCCGACGCCAGCACGCCGCGCCGCCAGCCACCCACCGCGATCGCCGCCATCAGTAGCACCACGGGCAGCGCCGCCAGCAGATTGACCCGCTCCCAGCCGAGACCATCCACCAGCCGCCCGGCGAACAGCGTGGCCAGCGTGACGGTGAGGAACACCGTGCTGTCGTTGAAGGCCTGCACCGCGGGGCGCTCCTCTTCGCGGCAGGCGTCGGTGAGGAGCGTGGTGGCGCCCACGTAGAGGAAATTCCAGCCCACGCCCACCAGGGCCAGCGCGATGCCGAAGTCGCTGATCGCGTCGCCGCCCAGCGCCCAGGCGATGCCCGCCAGATTGAGCACCCCGCCGCCGAACATCACCGCCGGCGCCCCGAAGCGGCGGACCAGCGCGCCGGTGACGAAGCCCGGCGCAAACATCGCCACCAGATGCCACTGGATCACCGCGGTGGTGGCGCCAAAGTCGTGCCGCACGCACAGCATGGCCAGCGGCGTGGCGGTCATCAGCAGGCCCATCACCCCGTAGCCGATGGCCCCGCCGGCCACCGCCAGCCGGAAGCGCCCCTGGCGGGCGATCTCGACCAGCCGGCGCGGCGCCCTGCCCCCAGCCACCGGCTGCGGTGCGGCCAGGGTGAGCCGCGATCCGAGCAGCGCCGCCAGCAGGGCCACGCCCACCAGCACCGCAAAGCTGGCGGCAAAGGGCGTCGTGACCAGATCGCGGGTGTGGCGGGCGATGATCGGCCCGAGGAAGGCCGCCAGCACGCCGCCGGCGAGGGTCAGGGAGATCGCCTGGCCTCGCCGCTCGACGGGCACGGCCTCGGCCGCCGCAAAGCGGTAGAACTGGCTGGCCGCCCCCAGCACGCCCACGCCCAGCCCGGCCAGCACGAAGAGCGCGAAGCTGCGGGTCGCGATGCCGGCCATCGCCAGCGCGAGCCCGGCGGCCCCCACCAGCGCGCTGCCGACGAACACCGGCCGCCGCCCCAGCCGCGCCGACAGGCGGGCCAGCGGATGCAGCGCCAGCATGGTGGCGAGGTATTGGGCCGCCAGCGGCAGGGTGGCCCAGCCGGGCGTGGCGGCGAGATCGACACTGACCAGCGCCGAGGAAGACAGCATCAGGCTGACGACGGTCATCGCCAGCGCCTGGCTCAGGGCAAGCAGCAGGACGTTGCGGTTCATGACGGACTCCGGACGGTTTTGACCCGCCCATCGTCGCCGGCTAGAGTGATGGCGTAAATGACGCAATTACCTCATTTCATGCCATGACCCGCACGATCCGTTTTCTGGTCTATCCCGATTTCCAGATCCTCGACGCCGCCGGCCCCCTGTCGGCCTTCGAGGCCGCCAACGGCGCCGCGCCCGGCGCCTACACGCTGCAGCTGGTGTCGCGGGATGGCGGCCTCGTGGCCAGTTCTGGCGGCATCCGCCTCGCCACCGAGGCGATGGACGACGCGCCGGACGCCGACACGCTCATCGTGGTGGGCGGCGACGGCGTGTATCCGGCCACCGGCTGCGCGGCCACGGTGGATTTCGTGGCCCGCAGCGGTGCCCGCCTGCGTCGGGTGGCGAGCGTGTGCTCCGGGGCCTTCCTGCTCGCCACGGCGGGCCTGCTGGACGGCCGCCGCGCCACCACCCACTGGCAGCGCACGCCGGCCTTTGCCAAGCGCTTTCCGCAGGTGAAGCTGGAGGCCGACCGGATCTTCATCCGCGACGGCAAGGTGTGGACCTCCGCCGGCATCAGCGCCGGCATCGACCTGGCCCTGGCGCTCATTGCCGACGACCTGGGCGAAGCCGCCGCCCGCCACGCGGCGCGCCAGCTGGTGGTGTATTACCGGCGCCCGGGCGGGCAGTCGCAGTTTTCCGAACTGGCCGAACTGCAGCCCCCCGACGGGCGCTTTGCGGCGCTGCTCGACCACATCCGCAGCCATCTGGACGAGCGGCTGGACGTGGATGCACTGGCCGAAAAGGCGTGCATGAGCCCGCGCCACTTTTCGCGGCGCTTCACGGCGGAGGTGGGGGTATCGCCCGCGCGGGCGGTGGAGCGGCTGCGGGTCGAGGCGGCCGCGGCGCAGCTCGAGAGCGGCGGCGCGTCGGTGCAGGAAGTGGCCCGGCGCTGCGGTTTCGGCGATCCGGAAAGGATGCGCCGGGCCTTCGTGAAGCTCCTGGGCGTGCCGCCGTCGGCCCGGCGGCGCGCCGCAGGATGAAGCCGGATCAGCCGGCCAGGGCCTTGCGGAACTTGCCGATCACGGTGTCGTAGCGGTTCGGATCGGTGTCGCAGGGGGCGCCGAACACCGCCGAGCCGGCCACGAAGGTGTCGGCGCCGGCGGCGGCGATCTGGGCGATGTTGTCCACCTTCACGCCGCCATCCACCTCGAGCAGGATCTCGCGGCCGGTGCGGGCGGTGTAGGCGTCGATCTTGGCGCGGGCCTCGCGCAGCTTGTCGAGGGTGCCCGGGATGAAGCTCTGGCCGCCGAAGCCCGGGTTCACGCTCATCAGCAGCACCACGTCGAGCTTGTCCATCACGTAGTCCATCCAGTTGAGCGGCGTGGCCGGGTTGAACACCAGCCCGGCCTTGCAGCCGCTGTCGCGGATCAGGCCCAGGGTGCGATCGACGTGCTCGGAGGCTTCCGGGTGGAAGGTGATGATGTCGGCGCCGGCCTTGGCGAAGTCGGGCACGATGCGATCGACGGGCTTGACCATCAGGTGCACGTCGATGGGCGCGGTGGTGTGGGGGCGGATCGCCTCGCAGACCAGCGGGCCGATGGTGAGGTTGGGCACGTAATGGTTGTCCATCACGTCGAAGTGGATCCAGTCGGCGCCGGCGGCGATCACCTGGGTGACCTCCTGGCCGAGTTTTGCGAAGTCGGCGGAAAGCAGGCTGGGGGCGATGCGGTAGCTCATGGGGAAGGTCCGTTTACGGCTCGGATGGCGGAGGGAGGCGCGCAGTTTACCGCTGGCAAACGGCCGCGCCAACGCTGCCGATGGTTGCGGGGCGGCGGCGATTGGGCTTCAATGAAGCACCCCAACCCCGCAAACCCTCCCGGCACCATGACCACGACATCCACCCCGGAATCCATCCAGGTAACGGCCGTAGCCCGTTTCATCCCCGAGCAGTCCGACGTGGAGGCGAACCGTTACGTCTTCGCGTACCACATCACCATCCGCAACACCGGCAGCGTGACCGCCCAGCTCATCAGCCGCCACTGGATCATCACCGACGCCGAAGGCAAGGTGCAGGAAGTCCAGGGCGCCGGCGTGGTGGGCGAGCAGCCCGTGCTCCAGCCCGGCCAGCAGTTTGAATACACCAGCGGCTGCACCATCGACACCCCGGTGGGCACCATGAAGGGCAGCTATCAGATGGTGGCTGGCGACGGCGCCCGCTTCGACGCGCCCATCGCCGAATTCACCCTGGCGATGCCCCGCACCCTCCACTGAGCCTCACAGCGGCCGGCGCAGCCCGCCCAGCCGGCCGATCAGCCGATCCTGCCAGCGCCCCAGCAGCAGCTGGCCGGTGATCGCACCGACCAGCGCCATCGCCATGTCGTTCTGGGTGTCCCACGGGTCACCCTGGGTGCCGAGGAAGGCATCCGCCCCCTGCCCCAGGGCCACCGCAGCGCCCCACTCGATGAGCTCGTAGAGCGCCGAGATCGCCAGGCAGAGGCTGGTGACGATGTAGAACAGCCAGCCGCGCCCGCGCACCACCCGCAGCCTCAGCAGGATCTCCCGCGCCACCATTGCCGGCACCAGGCCCTGCATGAAGTGTCCGATACGGTCGTAGGGGTTGCGATCGAGCGCCAGCACATCCTGCAGCCAGAAGCCGAAGGGCACTTTGGCGTAGGTCCAGGCGCCGCCGACGATCAGCACCAGCGCGTGGGCGGCGATCAGCACGTGCAGCAGCGGCGTGAGCGGAAAGCGCCGGTGGGTGGCCACCAGCAGCGGCGCCGCAATCATCACCGGCGCCACCTCCATCCACCACGTCGCCCGGTCGAAGGGCGTGATGCCCGACAGCACCAGGGCAATGGCCACGAGGCCGAGAAGCGCAAGGGGAAGACGCTCGGAATTCGGGTTCATGGATGGATCCGATACGGCGGAGAAGGCCGTGCACAGCCAAAAGTTATCGAAAGAATCGCCGATAACAAGCCTACCGCCTTAACTACAACATTGGGATGAAGACATGACGCGGCACGCTCAGGCATATCCGCGCGTTCTTCAAGCCCGGAGATGAGAAGAATCGCCATGTGGATCAACAAGAACACGTTCAGGGAGCTGGAGACCGAACTCCAGACGACCCGCGACAGGGAGCAGGCACTGCGGTCCGAAGTCGCCGCCCTGCGGGACCAGATAGCCATGCTGCAGCAATCCAGCGCCGAACACCAGCAGGCCGCCGCCGGGCAGCTGGCGGTCGTCGAGCGCATGAGCGCCTTCGGCAGCTCGCTCACCAACGCCCAGGGCAGCCTGGCCGAAATGGCCAACCTGCTGCGCGCCGAGAAAGACAAGGCCATCGAGGCCGCCCACGTCTCCCACGCCAGCGGCCAGGCCACCACCGAGATCGCCCAGAGCCTGTCCCACCTGGCGGCCGAATCCGAAGTCTCCGCCCATCAGGTGGAAAACCTGGCCCAGCGGGCCGACGAGATCAGCAGCATCGTCAAGCTGATCCACGACGTGGCCGACCAGACCAACCTGCTGGCCCTCAATGCCGCCATCGAGGCCGCCCGCGCGGGCGAAGCCGGCCGCGGCTTTGCGGTGGTGGCCGATGAAGTGCGCAAGCTCGCCGAACGCACCTCCACCGCCACCCGCGACATCTCCACCCTCGTCACGCGCATCCGCGACGACTCCACCTGCGCCCGCGACAGCATGGAAACCCTGGCCCGCACGGCCAGCGAGTTCAGCGTCCGCGGCCAGACCGCCACCGGTGACATGCAGCGCCTGATGGCCCTCTCCGGCGCCATGGAAGGGGTAATCGCCGGCAGCGCCATGAAGAGCTTCGTCGAGGTGGCCAAGATCGACCACATCGTCTTCAAGTTCCGCATCTACCTGGCCATCTTCGGCATGCTCGACCTGAAGGCCGGCGACGTGGCCAGCCACACCGGCTGCCGTCTCGGCAAGTGGTACTACGAAGGCGAAGGTCAGGCGTGCTTCAGCAAGCTGCCCGGCTACCGGGAGATCGAGCCGCCCCACGTCCGCGTGCACGCCGCCGGCATCGCCGCCCTCGAAGCCAACGCTGCCGGCGATCAGGCCGCCCTGCTGCGCCACCTGGACGAGATGGAGAGCGCCTCGATGCGGGTGCTCGACAACCTCCAGAAGATGGGCGAGACCGCCGTGAGCGATCCGTCCCTGCTCTGCAACGAGCACACGCACACACATTGACGCCCCGGCCATGGCCGCCCAGAATCGGGCGCCATGCCCACCCTCGACACGCTGCTCGCCTTTCTCGGCATCTCGGTCCTGATCACCCTCGCGCCAGGGCCCGACAACCTGATGGTCATCGGCCAGAGCCTGGCCCGCGGTCGCCGCGCCGGGCTGGCCTTCGGGCTCGGCTGCGCGGCCGGCTGCCTCACCCACATCGCCTGGGCCACCCTCGGGGTGGCGGCGCTGATCCGCGCGTCCGCCGGGCTGTTCACGGCCTTCAAGCTGGCCGGCGCGGCATGGCTGGTGTGGCTGGGCATCCAGGCCCTGCGTAGCGGCGGCGCCCTTTCCCCGGCGGCCGGCACCCCGCCCCGCCCGTGGCAGCGCGACGTGGCCCGGGGTTTCGTCGCCAACGCCCTCAATCCCAAGGTCGGGCTGTTCTTCCTGGCCTTCCTGCCCCAGTTTGCCGCCCCGGCCCGGGGCAGCGTCTCGCTGCAGATGCTCGCCCTCGGCCTCGTGTTCATCGCCCAGACCGTCGTGATCTTCGGCTCGATGGCCTTCGCAGCCGGCCACATCGGCCGCCTGCTGTCCCGCCGCCCCCGCCTCGGCCCCTGGCTCGACCGCCTGTGCGGCGTGCTGTTCATCGGGCTGGCGGTGCGTTTGATGAGGAGTGAAGGGTAAGACGCAACGAGGCCACACCCTGCCCTTCTGCTTCCTTCCGCCCCACCCACACCCCATCGCCAGCGCACCCTCGACCAGCAAAGCCCTCCTAACTCCTCACCCCTTACTCCTCACTGCCCCCAAATGCGTCGCTCCCCTTCCGGCCCCCCTCCCGTCCCCGCCAGCGGCGAACGCCACGACTGGCAGACCATCAAGAAGCTGCTGCCCTACCTGTGGGCCTACAAGTGGCGGGTGCTGTTCGCCCTCAGCTGCCTGATCGGCGCCAAGTTCGCCAACGTGGCGGTGCCGCTGGTCTTCAAGCAGCTGGTGGATGGCCTCGACCTCTCCCGGGACCAGGCCTTCATCGTGGTGCCGGCGGCGCTGCTGGTGGCCTACGGGGCGCTGCGCTTCTCCACCTCGGCCCTCACCGAGCTGCGCGAGCTGGTGTTCGCCCGGGTCACCCAGGAAGCCGTGAGGGAGATATCCCTGCAGGTGTTCCGCCATCTGCACGCCCTGTCGCTGCGCTTTCACCTGGAACGCCAGACCGGCGGCCTCACCCGTGACATCGAGCGCGGCACCCGCTCCATCGGCTCGCTGATCAGCTACACCCTGTATTCGATCCTCCCCACCTTCGTCGAGATCGGGCTGGTGGTGGGCATCCTGCTGGTGAAGTACGAACCCAGCTTCGCCCTCATCACGGTGTTCACCCTCACGCTGTACGTCACCTTCACCTTCAAGGTCACCAACTGGCGCACCGCCCTGCGCCGCCAGGCCAACGAGCTGGATTCCGCCGCCAACGCCCGGGCCATCGACAGCCTGATCAACTTCGAGACGGTGAAGTACTTCAACAACGAGGCCTTCGAAACCCGCCGCTACGACACCGAGCTGGCCAAATGGACGGCCGCCCAGATCAAGAACCAGAAGTCCCTGTCGCTGCTCAACGTGGGCCAGGCGGCGATCATCGCCTGCGGCGTCACCGCGATGATGTGGCGCGCGGCGCTGGGCGTGGCCGACGGGCGGATGACCCTCGGCGACCTGGTGCTGGTCAACGCCTTCCTGATCCAGCTTTACATCCCCCTCAACTTCCTGGGCGTGCTGTACCGGGAGATCCGCCAGGCCCTCACCGACATCGAGCGCATGTTCGGCCTGATGGGCACCCACCGCGAAGTGGCCGACGCGCCCGATGCCCAGCCCCTCGCCCGCGGCGCCGCCGACGTGCGCTTCGACCACGTGGGCTTTGCCTACGACCCGGCCCGCAAGATCCTCCACGACGTGGATTTCGCCATCCCCGCCGGCCACACGGTGGCGGTGGTGGGCCACTCCGGCTCGGGCAAATCCACCCTCGCCCGCCTGCTGTTCCGCTTCTACGACGTGCAGACGGGCGCCGTGCGCATCAACGGCCAGGACATCCGCCAGCTCACCCAGGACAGCCTGCGCGCCGCCATCGGCATCGTTCCGCAAGATACGGTGCTGTTCAACGACACCCTGTTCTACAACATCCAGTACGGCCGCCCCGACGCCAGCCGCGACGAGGTGGAAGCCGCCGCCCGCGCCGCCCAGCTGTCGAGCTTCATCGAGCGCCTGCCCGACGGCTGGGAGACCCGCGTCGGCGAGCGCGGCCTCAAGCTCTCCGGCGGCGAGAAGCAGCGCGTCGCCATCGCCCGCACCCTGCTCAAGAACCCCGACATCCTGATCTTCGACGAAGCCACCTCGGCGCTGGACTCGCAAACCGAAAAAGCCATCCAGGCCCAGCTCGACGCCGCCGCCCGGGGCCGCACCACCCTGGTCATCGCCCACCGGCTGTCCACCGTGATGAACGCCGACGAGATCATCGTGCTCGATCAAGGCCACATCATCGAGCGCGGTCACCACACCGACCTGCTCGCCAGGGGCGGCGCCTACGCCCGCATGTGGCAGCTGCAGCAGCAGGAAGAAGCCGGCGCCGAAGCCGCAGCCTGAGCCCGCCGGATGAAGGGCGGAGGCCCGTAGATCAAGCATCTCGCGCCTTCCATCCTTCATCCGATAGTCTCCACCCTCGATGGGAAGCGTCCCATTGATGGTTTGGACTATCGGATCAACGATGGTGCCGGCGAGATCGATCATGGCGCGCGCCAGATGATCGATGGCACGGCGCCCATCAACGATCTCTCCGCGCCCATCGGTCATCTATCGGCGTCCGTGGATCATCAGGTCCGCCCGATGCGTCATCCTGGCACGGCGGATGTCGGACTGAAGTCCGACCTACAGAGAGCACCACCGCCCGATCCCCCGCTACAAAGCGCACCACCCGCCCTGTAGGTCGGACTTCAGTCCGACACCGCCCCATTCCCCACCGGACAACCGAATCACCGGGCTTAACCCCCGCGTAACAGTCCTTGCGTAGTGTTTCCCGGATTTGCATCCACCGCCTTGCAAGGAGTTGTCCCCATGTTGTTCGCCAAACGTCTGCTGGCCGTCGTCGTGCCGGCCCTGCTCGCCGCCAACTCCGCCCACGCCGGGGTCTCCCTCATCGGCATCGGCCAGCTCGCCGGCTCCGATCTGTCCGGCCTCGGCGGCACCCTCGAAAACGGCGCGTCCGCCAGCATCCTGGGCGGCCTGGGTTCGGCCATCGCCTGGGCCGGCGGCGACACCTTCTACGCCACCCCCGATCGCGGCCCCAACGCCAGCAGCTGGAACGCTGCGGTGGATGAAACCACCTCGTGGATTCCCCGCTACCAGACGGTGAGCCTCGGCCTTGCCAGCGCCAGCTTCACCACCGGCGCGGTCACCACCCTCAGCCCCAGCCTCACCGGCACCACCCTGCTCTCCAGCACCAGCGCCCTCAACTACGGCAGCGCCCCGGTGCTCACCGGCGGCAGCGGCCAGCACTACTTCACCGGCCGCTCCGACGCCTTTGGCGCCGGCCTCTCCACCAACAGCAACAACGCCCGCTTCGACCCCGAAGGCATCCGCGTGGCCGCCAACGGCCAGAGCGTCTTCATCACCGACGAGTACGGCCCCTACGTCTATCAGTTCGACAAGACCACCGGCAACCGCATCAACGTGTTCACCCTGCCCGAGAAGTTCGCGGTGAGCACCCTGTCGGCCCAGGGCGCCACCGAGATCAGCGCCAACACCAGCGGCCGCGTGGCCAACAAGGGCATGGAAGGCCTCGCCATCACCCCCGACGGCAAGACCCTGGTGGGCGTGATGCAGAGCCCGCTGCAGCAGGACGGCGGCACCGACGCCAGCACCGTGCGCATCGTCACCATCGACATCGCCAGCGGCAAGATCACCCACGAATACGCCTACAAGCTCGACAACATCGGCACCGTCGCCAAGCCCAAGTACGGCAGCATCAGCGAGATCGTCGCCATCAACGACCACGAGTTCATCCTCGACGAGCGCGACGGCAAGGGCCTGGGCGACGACTCCAAGGCCGTCCAGAAGAAGCTCTACCGCGTCGACCTCGCCGGCGCGGCGGACGTCTCGGCCCTCACCGGCGAAGCGGCGCTGGCCCCCAAGGCCGTCGCCAAGAGCCTGTTCGTCGATCTGGTCACCCTGCTCAAGGCCAACGGCTTCACCGACCGGACCATCCCCGCCAAGATCGAAGGTCTCGCCTTCGGCCCCGACGTGCTGGTGGACGGCGTGCTGCAGCACACCCTGATCGTGGTGAACGACAACGACTTCCTGGATACCGTGTCGGTGCAGGGCACCCCCACCGCCAACCCCAACCAGTTCTTCGTGCTCGGCATCACCGACGACGTGGTGGCCGGCTTCCAGGCCCAGCAGATCCCCGAGCCCACCACCCTCGCCCTGGCGGCCCTGGGCGTCGGTGGCCTCGTGCTGCGCCGCCGCCAGCGCTGATCCACCCGCACCAAAATAGCGAAAGGCCCGCTCCGGCGGGCCTTTTTCATGGGGCGGACGAAACCTCAGCAGCGCCCGGTGAGCAGGAACACCGGGTAATCCCGCTGAGGCTTGCGTACTACGCTGGCGGACACCACCGCCACCTCGCCAAAGCCCGCGGCTTCGGCAATCCGGCTGATCTCGGCCCGGTCGAAGCCGTTGTGGAAGACGCCGGTGTCCTCGCTGTGGAAGCTGCCGTCCTCGCTGTCGAGGTCGGCCAGCGCGATGAAGCCGCTGTCCTTCAGCATTGCCCGGAAGCGCCGGAAGAGCGCGCCGATGTCTTCCACGTGGTGCAGGGTCATCGACGAGATGATCCCGTCGAAGGGCCCGTCGATCGCCTCGCGCACCAGATCCACCGGCCGGATGTCCACCGGGCAGCCCAGCTTCGGGATCTTCTCGGCCAGCTGGCGGTTCATGGATTCGGATACATCCACCGCGGTGATCTTGCCCACCAGCGGCGCGATGCGCTCCAGCAGCAGGCCGGTGCCCGAGCCGAAATCCATCAGGTGCATCGTCCGGTCGAGGCGGATCGTCGCCTGCAGCGCCTCGGCGATGGCCGCCACGTTGTCGACGCGGGCGGGGTTCTGGTCAAAGCTCGCCGCCTTGTGGGCAAAGTAATCCCGGGACATGGTCTTCCTGCAATCAAGTGCGCGCTGCGCGGAGCGCCGATTGTGACCCGGCCGGGCCGGTGGAGGAAAGTCAGCCCGCCTTGGGCTTCTTCGGCTTCTTGGGTTTGGGCAGGGGCAGCGCGTCGGCGGTCAGGCGGATCAGCCGCGCAAACCAGTCCCGCTCGTCCAGCTCATCGGCGATCAGCATCCACGGCTTGGCGCCGGGATACGGAAAGCCCTCGGTCACCGTGCCCACCCACGCCGCGCCCGGCGCGGTGGGTTTGACGAACACCTGGTTGTCGCACACCAGCGCCACCACCTTGCCCTCGCAGTACAGCGCGTACTCGCCGAACATCCTGCGAAAGCTCATGCTCCCCGCCGATGCAGCCTGATCCGCCACGTATTCGATGAATTCCCGCTCGGTCGCCATGCGCAGCCTCTTCCTCGATCACACCGGGCGCAGCTTGCCCGCACTCGCCACCCATTCCAAGCCCTGTACGCACCCTTTGCAGGTCGGACTTCAGTCCGACACCACTGCTCGATCCGGCCGGGTCTGTCGGACTGAAGTCCGACCTACAATGGCGCCCTCCGCGCCTTGGGGCACAATAGCCCCGCCGTCACCCGCCGCCTGCTCATGCCCGCCCTTTCCCGCAGCATCGCCCACCTGGACATGGACGCCTTCTTCGCGTCCGTCGAGCTGCTGCGCTACCCGCAACTGCGCGGCCAGGCGGTGGTGGTGGGCGGACGCCGGGCCGGCGGCGATGGCGGGGACTTCCCGCGCCTTGCCACCTACGTGGGCCGCGGCGTCATCACCACCGCCACCTACGAGGCCCGGGCGCTGGGCGTACACTCGGGCATGGGGCTGATGAAGGCCGCCCAGCTGGCGCCCGAGGCCATCCTGCTGTCGGCCAACTTCGACGCCTACCGGCATTACTCGCGGCTCTTCAAGGCCGCCGTGCGCAACCTTGCGCCGCAGGTGGAAGACCGGGGCATCGACGAGATCTACATCGACCTCTCCGCCCTCAACCCGGACGCCACCGTGGACGGCGCCCGGCTGGTCGCGCTGCAGCTCCAGCAGGCGGTGCGGGACGCCACCGGGCTTTCGTGCTCCCTCGGCGTCGCCCCCAACAAGCTGCTCGCCAAGCTGTGCTCCGATCTGGACAAGCCCGCCGGGATCACCGTGGTCACCGCCGACGACCTGCCCGCGCGCATCTGGCCGCTGCCTGCCAAGCGCATCAACGGCATCGGCCCCAAGGCCGCCGCGCGGCTGGAGGAGCTGGGCATCGTCACCATCGGCGAGCTGGCCGCGGCCGATCCGGCCTGGCTGCAGGATCACTTCGGCGAGCGCTACGGGGTGTGGCTGCATCGCGCGGCGCGGGGCGAGGACGAGCGCCCGGTGGTCACCGAGAGCGAGCCCAAGAGCCTCTCCCGCGAGACCACCTTCGAGCGCGACCTCCACCCCAAGGGCGACCGACCCGAGCTGTCCACCCGCTTCACCCGCCTGTGCGAGCAGCTCGCCGACGATCTCGCCCGCAAGGGCTACGTGGGCAAGACGGTGGGCCTCAAGCTGCGCTTCGACAACTTCCACACCGTCACCCGCGACCAGACCCTGCCCCTGCCCGTGGGCGACGCCGCGGCGATCCGCAAGGCCGCCGGCGAATGCCTCAAACGCGTGCCGCTCGATCGGCGCATCCGCCTGCTGGGGGTGAAGGTGAGCAGCCTGATCCGTCGCGACGCCGTGCCCATCCCCGACGAGCGGTCCACCCAGGGGGAACTCTTCGACTGACGACGGCCCCGGCCGGTTGACGCCCCCCGGAAAAACCCCAACACCACCCCACCCCGGCCAAAGTCGGACTAAAGTCTGGCCTTCAGCACAACAAGACCTCAGGAGTACGGCATGACCCACCCGACGCTCGAACCCGCCCTGCCCGCAGCCATCGAGCCCTGGCGCCAGAATCTCCGCGGCGAACACGACGCCCTGCTGCGCGGCCCGCGCGCCGACTGGTGGTGGACCGGCCTCGCCCCGTCCGCCTGCCCCGGCTGCCAGCCCGGCGGCACCCTCACGGCCTTGCCCGCGCCCAACCTCGCCACCTGCTCCCGCAACCAGGTGCTGGCCGTCTTCGACAACGGCTGGACGCTCACCGAAACGCTCTTCTCCGCGCTGCAGGGCGAGGAGGCCTTCTACCGGCCGCCCTACCACCACCTGCGCCACCCGATGATCTTCTACTACTGTCATCCGGCGGCGCTGTACATCAACAAGCTGCGGGTGGCCGGGCTGATCCCGGCGCCCATCAACCCCTATTTCGAGCGGATCTTCGAGACCGGCGTGGATGAGATGCGCTGGGACGACATGTCCAAGAACGAGATGCTGTGGCCCAGCTTTGCCGAGGCCCACACCTATCGCCAGCAGGTCTACACCACCGTCCGCAACCTCATCGAGACCCACCCGGACCTCGCCGACGGCCACGCCCCGATCACCATGAACCACCCCCTGTGGGCGCTGTTCATGGGCTTCGACCACGAGCGCATCCACCTCGAAACCTCGTCGGTGCTGATCCGCGAGCTGCCCGTCGCCTTCCTCGCCCGCCCCGCCGGCTGGCCGGCACTCCACGCCGATGCTGGCGCCGAGACCGGCTTTCCGCCCAAGGCCGGGCAGGATTTCCCGACGCCGCATCTGGTCGATATCGCCACCACCGCCGTGCGCATGGGCAAGCCCGTGGACTGGCCCAGCTTCGGCTGGGACAACGAATACGGCGAGCGCCGCGTGGGCGTGCAGGCCTTCAAGGTGGAAGACCTGCTGGTGAGCAACGGCGCCTTCCTGGAGTTCATCCAGTCTGGCGGCTACCTCGAACCCCGCTGGTGGACCGAAGCCGGCTGGGCCTGGCGCGGTTTCCGCAACAGCAAGTGGCCGTGTTTCTGGGTGCCCGAAGGCCCCGCCGGCCTGCACCGCTACCGCCTGCGCACGCTCTTCGAAACCATCCCGATGCCCTGGAACTGGCCCGCCGAGGTCAACGCCCACGAGGCGATGGCCTACTGCGCCTGGCGCAGCCATCGCGACGGCGTGCCCTGTCGCCTGCCCACCGAAGCCGAGCACCAGGCCCTGCGTGACGCCGCCTGGGCCGACACCGACCCGGCCTCCCGCGCGGACGGCGCCACCCTCGGCCGCGAGACGGGCTGGAACACCCAGCTCGCCTGCGGATCGCCCTGGCCCGTGGACGCCGGCAAGCCCGCCGCCAGCGGTGTGCGTGATGTCTTCGGCAACCTGTGGCAGTGGATCGGCGACGACTTCAACCCGCTGCCCGGCAGCAAGGTTCATCCCTACTACGACGACTTCTCCACCCCCTGCTACGACGGCCAGCACCAGATGATGCTGGGCGGCTCGTGGGTGTCGTGCGGTGACGAGGCCAGCGTGTGGGCGCGCTTCCACTTCCGCCCCCACTTCTTCCAGCACGCCGGCTTCCGGGTGGTGCAGGCCGACCACGACGGCGGGGTGGTGAAGCTCGCCGCCGCCGACGCCGGCCGGCAGGTGTATGAAGACGCCCGCGTCGTGGACGAATACATGCTCCTCCACCACGGCGCCCCGGCCACCCAGATGCCCTGGCCCGGCGGCCCCCAGTGTTCCACCGCCTTCCCCCAGCGCTGCGCCCACTGGCTGCTGGAAGGCGCCGAACGCTACGGCAGCGGCACCGCCCGGGCGCTGGACATCGGCTGCGCGGTGGGTGGCGCCAGCTTCGAGCTCGCCCGCAGCTTTGAAGCGGTGCTGGGCGTCGATCTCTCCCGCGCCTTCATCGACGCCGCCGAGCAGCTCCAGAAAACCGGCAGCCGCGACTACTTCCGCCGCGACGAGGGCGACCTGGGCGACACCGTCACCGCCCGCATCGACCCCGCCATCGACCGCAGCCGGGTGAGCTTCCGCCAGGCCGACGCCTGTTCGCTGCCCGCCGAGCTGGTGGATTTCGACGCCGTGATGCTGGCCAACCTGCTGTGCCGCCTGCCCAGCCCCAAGTCGCTCCTCGGCCGGCTCGGCGGCCACCGCGGGCTGGTCAAGGTGGGCGGTCTCGTCGCCCTGTTCTCGCCCTACTCGTGGCTGGAGCAATTCACCCCGCGGGAAGCCTGGCTCGGCGGCTACAGCAACAACGGCGCCGCCATCAAGAGCGCCGACGCCCTCAAGGCCTTCCTGCGGGACGAAGGCTTCGTGCTGCGCCGCGAGGAGGAAATGCCCCTGGTGATCCGCGAACACCGCCGCAAGTACCAGTTCATCGTCACCCACGGGATGCTCTGGCAGCGGGAAAGTTGACCTTTAGCAAGGGCGCGTGCCAGCGCACTTGCATGCCCGATCCGACAGGCGTTGAATGACCTTCAGATAGGGCGTGGGCCGGTGCCTGCGCCCGCCTGATGAAAGGTCGCGCCATGAAACGCCTTGCCTTTGGTCTGATGTTTTCTCTTCTTGCGGCGGGTCTTGCCCCGGGCGCCATCGCCGAGAGCGCCGTTACCGAACCGGTTGATCTGGTCTACCGGGACGGGCAGCTTGCCAGATACGTCACCGGCAGCTGGTACGTGGATTCGCTCGATGGCGGCTCGCCCGTGAGTCAGGACTTCACCTACGCCGCCGACGGCAGCTTCACCGGGGTTGCGAAGCAGACCAACCCGCAACTCGGCTCGGCGGCGCTGGAGTACAGCGGCACGTGGTCGGTGGACGGCGACACGATCAACGGCACGATACGGAAGGCGTCAAACCCCGCGTTCAAGGTGCCGCTCTCCAAGCACTTCCAGATCACCCCGGTGGATGCGGATCACCTTATTTCAACCACGATGTCCAGTGGAGTGCGCATGGTGTTCACGCGCAAGCCCGACACCACCGAGGAACACCTACAGCGCATGAAAGAGGCCGTGCCCGACCCGGGCGGTGACGACGCCTGGGTCGAGTTCGCGCGCGCACCGGCAGGCACCGCGTTTTACGACAAACGCACCCTGGATCGACGCGGCGACATCGTCGGTGCATGGGTAAGGCTGGACCTGAGCGAGGCTGCAATCGCCGAGGTGAACAAACGTGCCTCAGGCGGACAGCGCGCCCCCACATTCAAGGCCATCCGCACCTATTCGCTCATCGACTGCCAGCGAAATCTGGTGAGGGTACGGCAGATACGCATCACGACGTCCGAAGGGGGCGACATGACGATGAACGCACCGACCGCCGAGCCCGGACGGTGGGAGCGCGTCGATCCGGATTCCTACCGTAATGGCGGCCCCGGCATCGCCTGCAGCGTGAAGCCCTGACCAGCGAGGAGCGCATCATGAAAACGATCAATCTGCGAAGCCTCACCGCCGCGTTGCTGCTGACGGCGCTCACCGCCGGGCCGGCTCTGGCGGCCTCTCCAGCAGCGCTGGTGCCTGCCGAAGCCACCGTCGATGCCGGCCTGGCCGACCTGCTCTTCGGCACCTGGTGGGCTGACGACATCAAGGAGAACGGCTCGTTCTCCATTGAGCGCACGTATCTGCGCAACGGGAGCTTCATGAGCACGACAGCCTTCAATCCGGCGGTGGACCGCATTGCCACCAGTGAGATGGTGCGCCCCCAGAATGCGGAGGGAAAGTGGACGATCGAGCGGGACGTGCTCGTCGAGGAGATCGAGCGCACCTTCCCGCCAGGCGACACGCCTGGACCGACAAGCCGGCGCCGGGTGCGCGTGGAAGGCCCGGACCACATCCACCTGCTCGCCGTGGACGGCAGCCAGGGCGAGACCGTCCTTTACCGCAAGCCGCTGACCACGGCGGCCCATGTGCGGGCCGTCCTTGCGCCGGTCCCGGAGCCCGGCAGCCCGGGAGACTGGGTCGAGTTCAACCAGGACCGCATGAACGTGTCGCACTACGACAGATCCACGCTCACCCGGAACGGCGACTTCGTAGCCGTCTGGACACGCTCCCGGCTGACGCCGGTCGGTCTCGCCCAGTCTCGCGAGCTTGCCGCCGCCACACCTCAGGAGGCGACCCGGATCCTGGAAGTGGGCGAGATGCGTCGGATCATCGACTGCCGGCTACGGCTCGCGAAGAACCGCCAGCTCAGGATGCACTTCAGCGGCGGTGAGCAACTCACCAGCAACTACCTGACCGACTCGCCCCTCGAATGGGATCGTCTTCGCGCGCAGTTCGACGAAGGCACGACACTGGCGGCGCAGGTCTGCCCCGCGCCATCAACCACAGGACGCTGACACCGTCACCGCGCCCCCTACGCAATCCAACGTATTTCCCACCCCACCGCCGCGCCCCTAAGCTGGGGGCTCCCCATAAGGAGTCCCCAGATGAACCGCGAAGAAGTCACCGACCTGATCGTCACCCGCAAGATCGAGAAGAAGCTGACCTGGGCCCAGCTAGCCGAGGTGGTGGGCCACAGCAAGGAATGGAGCACCGCCGCGCTGCTGGGCCAGATGACCCTGACCGAAGCCGAGGCGAAGGCCGTGGGCGCGGCGCTCGATCTGCCGGAAGCGGCGATCACCCAGCTGCAGGTGGTGCCCTACAAGGGCTCGCTGCCCACCGCGGTGCCCACCGACCCGCTGATCTACCGCTTCTACGAGCTCATCAACGTGTATGGCACCACCTTCAAGGCGCTGATCCACGAGGAGTTCGGCGACGGCATCATGAGCGCCATCGACTTCAACATGGATCTGACCCGCGAACCCGACCCGAAGGGCGACCGGGTGCGCATCACCATGAGCGGCAAGTTCCTGCCCTACAAGACCTACTGAAAACACGAAGCCCCGGCCTGCCGCAGCGGGACGGGGCTTCGGGCGTACCGCCGACGCTCAGGCGCGCAGCAGGGCCTTCACCAGGCGCTCGGAGAGCTGTTCCTCGGTGAACTGCGGCTCGTTGGGCGGGTAGAGCGAGTTCTCCTCGATCTCGAAGCCTTCGGCCAGGGCCAGGGCGCGCAGCTCCTTGATCTTCTGGCAGGCCTTCAGTTGGGCGCCCAGTTCGGCGGTGGCGCGGGCTTTGTCGGAAAAGGCTTTGATGGGTGCGACGGACATGCTGACTCCTTGTGGGTGGTGAGCACCGGCATTCACGAAACCCGCCTCACGCCGGGTAGTCGAGGCATTCCTCTTCCCCGTTGGCGTCGTGGATGAGGGCCTGCGCAAGCCGGCCATCGGCGTGATACCGGTACTCGTGACACACCTCGATCTCGCCATAGACGACCTTCTCGCACCGCACCAGCCGGCCGTCGGCATCGAAGCCGCCCCGGTAGAAGGTGTTGCGGTTGCGCATGTCCTCGCTCGCCAGCTCGCCGACGAGCTTGAGGGGCAGGCGCACGCCGCTGTAGCTGGTGAAGTAGCGCGTGGTGACGTTGTTGGCCGTCATGGTGGGATGAGCCGTGTCGGGTTGTAGACAAAAACCCCGGAAATTGCAAGGGCTTGGAGCCTCACAGCAATTTCGGTGCCAAACAGCCCGGCGGCGACACATCAGGGAGCGCCCTGCAGGTCGGACTTCAGTCCGACATGCCCTGCCAGATCAACCCGTGTTGTCGGACTGAAGTCCGACCTACATCCGGCCTACGGGAGAATCCGGCCTCTCAGCCCAGCCCGTACTTGCGGATCTTGTCGTGGAGCGTGGTCTTGGCGACCGCCAGCGCCTCGGCGGCGCGGGCGAGGCTGCCGTGGCGGCGCAGGGCGTCGGCGATGAGGGCGCGCTCGAAGGCTTCGACGGTCTCGGCCAGCGGCTGGGGGCCGTCCGGGCGGGCTTCGCCAAAGGGCGGCGAGCCGCCTTCGATGCCCAGCACGCAGCGGTCGGCCACGTTGCGCAGCTCGCGCACGTTGCCGGGCCAGGGGTAGCCCATCAGCTGCTGGATGCGCCCGGCCGGCGTGTCGGGCACCGGGCGGTTGTGGCGGGCCGCGGCCTGCAGCAGGAAGTGCTCGAAGAGCAGCGGGATGTCCTCGCGGCGCTCCCGCAGCGGCGGCAGGTTGATGGTGGCGACACTCAGGCGGTAGTACAGGTCGTTGCGGAAGCCGCCCTTGGCGGAGAGCTCCAGCAGGTCGCACTTGGTGGCGGCGATCACCCGGCAGTCGATGGGGATCGACGTGTTGGAGCCGAGGCGCTCCAGCGTGCGCTCCTGCAGCACCCGCAGCAGCTTGATCTGCATGGCCACCGGCATGGTCTCGATCTCGTCGAGGAACAGCGTTCCGCCGCTGGCGTGCTCGATCTTGCCGATACGGCGCTTGGCGGCGCCGGTGTAGGCGCCGGCCTCGTGGCCGAAGATCTCGCTGTCGAACAGGGTTTCGGGCAGGCCGCCGCAGTTGATGGCGACGAAGTTGCCCTTGCGGCGCGGGCTGGCGTCATGGAGGCAGCGGGCCACGAGTTCCTTGCCGGTGCCGGTCTCGCCGTGGATCAGCACGTCGGCGGCGCTGTCGGCGAGGCCGCTGACCAGCGCGCGCACCTTCTCCATGCCCGGGCCACGGCCGATCAGGCGGCCTTCGAGCAGGTCACGCTGCTCGAGCTGCTGGCGCAGATCGCGCACCTCCATCACCAGCCGGCGTTTCTCCAGCGCGCGGCGCACCACGTCCACCAGGTATTCGGGCGCGAAGGGCTTCTGGATGAAGTCGTAGGCGCCGTCCTTCATGGCCTGCACGGCCATCGTCACGTCGCCGTGGCCGGTGATCATCACCACCGGCAGCTGCGGGTCGAGCGCCAGCAGCTCGCGCAGGAAGCTCATGCCGTCAAGGCCCGGCAGGCGGATGTCGCTCACCACCACGCCGGGATAATCCCGCCCCAGCCGGCGCCGGGCGGCCTCGGCGCTGCCGGCGCATTCGGCAGCGATGCCTTCGAGCTGCAGCGCCTGCTCGCAACCGAGGGCCACATCCGGGTCGTCCTCGATGATCAGGACCTTGGGGGTTTCACTCATGGCGGGCGGCCTCGTCGGCAAGGGGGATGTCCAGCGTGAAGACGGCGCCGCCTTCCGGGTGATTGGCCCCGGTGAGCGTGCCGCCAAAATCGCGCACGATGCCAGCGGAGATGGTGAGCCCGAGGCCCAGCCCGGCGCCGGCCGACTTGGTGGTGAAGAAGGGTTCGAAGAGGTGGGCCAGCGCCTCGTCGGCGAGGCCCGGACCGTGGTCGCGCACCGACAGGCGCACCCGGTCGCCGACCACGGCCACGTCGAGTTCGATGCACGGTTCGGGCACGTCGTCCATGGCGTCGAGGGCGTTGCCGATCAGGTTGACCAGCACCTGCTCCAGCCGGTTGGCGTCGCACAGGGCAAAGGGTTCGGGCAGCGGGCAGTGGCGGCGCACCTCGGCGCGGCTCTGGCGCAGGCGTTGTTCGAGCAGCGCCTGCGCGTTGTCGATGGCGCGGCACAGGGCCACCGGCTGGGCCTTGCCGCTGGACTTGCGGGCGAAGGCGCGCAGCTGCCCGGTGATGTTGCCCATGCGGTCCACCAGGTGGCCGATGCGTTCGAGGTTGGAGCGGGCGGTGTCGGTGTCGCCCCGCTCCAGAAAGCGCGCGGCGTTGCCGGAGAGCGTGCGCAGCGCGGCCAGAGGCTGGTTGAGCTCGTGGGCGATGCCGGTGGCGAGCTGGCCGATTACCGCCAGCTTGCCGGCCTGCACCAGCTCGTCCTGGGCGGCGCGCAGGGTGCGTTCGGCAGCGGTGCGCTCGGCCACCTCGCCCTGCAGCTGCTGGTTGGCGGCGGAGAGATCGGCGGTGCGCTCCTCGACCTTGCGTTCGAGCTCGTCGTGGGCTTTCTGCAAGGCGGCACGGGCGGCGAGCTTGGCCTTCAGGTGGCGGCGGCGCTCATCGAGCATCATGCCCAGCATGAAGATGAAGGCCGCGCCCACCACCGCCAGCGCGGTGCGGCTCTGGACCATGTCGTCTACCTGTTCCAGGTGCGACAGCACGGTGAGCGTCCACGGCGTGCCGGGCAGCGGGCGCGATTGGGCCAGGAAACGCCCGGCCACCGGATACACCGACACCGGCTCGGGCGAGGCGCGGGCGATGCGCACGAGGCGCGCGCCGTGGTCGAGCTCGGCGATCTCCTGCAGGCCCAGGGGCTTGAGGGCGCGGCGGTTGTACTGCAGGGTCTGGTCGAAGGCGCTGCGGGTGGCGTCGTCCAGCGGGCGCAGGGTGGTGAACTTCCAGTCGGCCACCGAGCCGAGGATCACCACGCCGTTCTCGTCGCTGACCATCGCCGGCGCCTCGACGGTGCTCCAGGTCTTTTCCAGCTGGTCGAGGCTGACCTTGATGACCGCCACGCCCAGGGTGCGGCTGTCGTCCACCAGGGTGGAGGCCAGGTAGTAGCCGGGCTCGCCGCGGGTGGTGCCGATGCCGAAGAAGCGCCCGCTGCCGGTGGCCATGGCGTCACGAAAATACGGGCGGAACGACAAGTCCTCGCCCATGAAGCTGTCGGCCCGGCGCCAGTTGCTGGTGGCCACCACGTGGCCCTTGGCGTCGATCACGTAGATCGACAGGGTGCCGGCGCGCTCGTTGAGCTGTTCGAGATAGGCATTGACCTGGGGCGCGAGGTGGGCGCCGTCGGACTGGCGCAGCAGGTCGAGCACGTCGCGCTCGAGCCCCAGGGTGCCGGGCAGGAAGGCGTACTTGCCGATCTCCCGCTCCAGGCTGGCGGAGTACAGGTCGAGCCGGTGCAGCCCGGTGGCCTGCAGCTCGGCCAGGCCCAGCTGCTCGGCGAGCCGGTGGGCCACGAAGCCGGTCAGGCTCATCAGGGCCAGCATCAGCAGGAAGATCGGCAGGCTGTGCAGGAATCGGCGGGACATGGTGGTCAATGCGGGGGGTTGATCCTATGGTAGCAGCGGCGGCGCGCGGGCTCAGAGCAGATCGTGGAGCTGCTTGACGATCAGCACCGCCACCACCAGCAGGAAGGCCTTGCGGATGAAGCCCGCGCCGTGGCGCAGCGCCAGATGGGTGCCGAGCTGGGCGCCGGCGAGGTTGCACACTGCCATCGTCAGCCCCACCGCCCACAAAATCGGCCCGTGGCTGGCGAAGAAGGCGATGGCCGACACGTTGGTGGCGCTGTTGATGACCTTGGCGCTGGCCGAAGCGCGCACGAAATCCATCCCGAAGAGCCGCACGAAGCCGAAGATCAGGAAGCTGCCGGTGCCCGGCCCGAAGAAGCCGTCGTAGAGCCCGATCACCAGCCCGAACAGCGCGCCACGCCAGGCGTCACCGGGGCGCGGCGCGTGGGTCTCCGTCTGGCCCAGATCCTTGCGCAGGAAGGTGTAGATCGCCACCGCCAGCATCATCACCACCACCAGCGGGCGCATCGCCTCGCGGGACAGCCACGCCACCACCGCCGCACCGAGCCACGCGCCCACCAGCGCCGCGCCGGTGGCGGGCAGCACCAGCCGCCAGGGGATCTTCACCGCCCGGGCGTAGCGCCACAGGGCGGCGCCGGTGCCGGCGATGCTCGACACCTTGTTGGTGCCGAAGAGGGTCGGGATGGCTGTCTGAGGGAAGGACGTCAGCAGCACGGGAATCTGAATGAGCCCGCCGCCGCCCACCACGGCATCGACCATGCCGGCGAAGAAGGCTGCGGGAGCGAGGATGAACCAGTCGATAGTCATGATCCGGAAGGGAAAAAAGCCCGGCGCGGGGGAGCGCCGGGCAAGGAGATGGGGCGGATGGGAGGGCCGCCCTCATCAGGGAGGATCGTTGGTGGGTGGGTGGGTGGGTGGGTGGGGAGTGGGGAATGGGAAGTGGGAAGTGGGCCCCACTCCCTACTCCCCACTACCCACCTTCCCATCAAGCCAGGGCCGGGACGCTGTCGTCGCCTTCCACCGGCAGGGCTTCTTCGATGTCGGCGAGGGCCGGGTCCACCGGGTCGATGGCGCCTTCCCACTTGGCCACCACGGCGGTGGCGATGGCGTTGCCGAGCACGTTGGTCACGGTGCGGCCCATGTCGAGGAAGTGGTCGATGCCCAGCACCAGCAGCAGGCCGGCTTCCGGCAGGCCGAACATCGGCAGCACGGCGGCCACCACCACCAGGGATGCACGCGGCACGCCGGCGATGCCCTTGCTGGAGACCATCAGCACCAGCAGCATGGTGATCTGGGCGCCGAGGGTGAGCGGGATGTCGTAGGCCTGGGCCACGAACAGCGCGGCGAAGGTGGTGTAGATCATCGAGCCATCCAGATTGAAGGAGTAGCCCAGGGGCAGCACGAAGCTGGTGACGCGGTTGCGGATGCCGAACTTCTCGAGCTGTTCCATCAGCTTCGGATACACCGACTCGCTGCTGGCGGTGGAGAAGCCCACCAGCATCGGGCCGCGCACCAGCTTGAGCAGGCGGAAGACATCCTTGCCGAGCACGAAGTAGCCGGCGGCGATGAGCACGCACCACAGGGCGGCCAGCGCCACGTAGAAGCTCACCAGCAGCTTGCCGAACACCAGCAGCATGCCCAGGCCCTGGGTGGTGATGGCACCGGCCACGGCGCCGAACACGCCCACCGGGGCAAAGCGCATCACGTAGTCGGTGACCTTCAGCATCACGTGCACCACCTCTTCCATCGTGCACACCAGGCTGCGGGCGGTCTGGTTGTGCAGGTGGCCGAGGGCCAGCCCGAAGAACACCGAGAACACCAGGATCTGCAGGATCTCATTGGCCGCCATCGCCTCGAAGATGTTCTTCGGGAAGACGTGGGTGATGAAGTCCTTCAGGTTGAGGGCGCCGGTCTTCAGGTTGGTGGCGGAGCCCACGTCCGGCAGCGGCACGCCCAGGTGGGCGCCCGGCTGCAGCAGGTTGGCGAACACCAGCCCGAGCAGCAGCGAACAGAACGACGCGCCGACGAACCAGCCCAGCGCCTTGGCGCCGATGCGCCCGACGGTCTTCGAGTCACCCATCCCGGCCAGGCCCGCCACCAGGGTGGCAAACACCAGCGGGGCGATGATCATCTTGATGAGGCGCAGGAAGATGTCGGTGAGGATGCCGAAGTAGCTGGCGATCTCCTTCGCCTGGGCAGGACTACCGGCCAGCGTGTTGCACGCGTAGCCGACGATGACGCCGAGCAGCAGGGCAATGCCGATCAGGGTCGTGAGCCGGTTCATTTTCATGATGAATTCCTCGTGGTCGGATGCGGGTGGGGATCAGGCGGCGTGGGCGGTCGTCGCGTTGGCGGGAAGGGTCGGGATGGGCTGGGGCCGGGTGAGCACTTCGGGGCGCAGCACCTCGGCCAGTTGGCCGGCGCTCATCAGGCCGCGCTCCAGCACGATCTCGGCAACGCCCCGGCCACTGGCGTGGGCCTCGGCGGCCACCTCGGTGGCGTTGGCGTAGCCGATGTAGGGGTTGAGGGCGGTGACGATGCCGATGGAGCGGGCGACGCTCTCGCGAAGGGCGTCGCGGTTGGCGGTGATGCCCTCGACGCAGTGGCTGGCCAGCGCGCGGCAGGCGTTGGTGAGGTGCAGCACGCTCTTGAAGAGGCTGTGGGCGATGATCGGCTCGAAGGCGTTGAGCTGGAGCTGGCCGGCTTCGGCGGCGAAGGTGACGGTCATGTCGTTGCCGATCACCTCGAAGGCCACCTGATTGACCACCTCCGGGATCACCGGATTGACCTTGCCCGGCATGATCGAGGAGCCCGCCTGGCGCGGCGGCAGGTTGATCTCGCCGAAGCCCGCACGGGGGCCGGAGGACAGCAGGCGCAGGTCGTTGCACACCTTGGAGAGCTTGACCGCGACGCGCTTGAGCACGCCGGAGAGCTGCACGAAGCTGCCGCAATCCTGGGTGGCCTCGACGAGGTTGGGCGCGGTGACCACCGGGATGCCGCTGATCTCGGCGAGCTTGCGGCACACCAGCGGCGCGTAGTCCGGGTGGGCGTTGATGCCGGTGCCGATGGCGGTGGCGCCGAGGTTGATCTCGCGGATCAGCAGCGCGGCTTCCTGCAGGCGGGCTTCGTCCTCGCCGAGCATCACGGCGTAGGTGGAGAACTCCTGGCCGAGGGTCATCGGCACGGCGTCCTGCAGCTGGGTGCGGCCCATCTTGAGCACGTCGGCGAACTCCACCGCCTTGCGCTCGAAGGCGCCCCTCAGCCCGGCCATCGCGTCGATCAGCCGGAAGATGCCCACGTAGGTGGCGAGCTTGAGGGCGGTGGGATACACGTCGTTGGTCGATTGACTCATGTTGACGTGCTCGTTGGGGTGCAGCTTCGCGTAATCGCCGCGGGCGTGGCCGAGGAGCTCCAGCGCACGGTTGGCGATCACCTCGTTGGCGTTCATGTTGGTGGAGGTGCCGGCACCGCCCTGGATCACATCCACCACGAATTGATCGTGCAGGTTGCCGTCGATCACCTCGCGGCAGGCGGCGACGATGGCGTCGGCGCGGGTCGCGTCGAGCAGCCCCAGCTTCTGGTTGGCGCGGGCGGCGGCCTGCTTGATCTGGGCCAGCGCGCGGATCAGGTCGGGATAGACGGCGATGGAAATGCCGGTGATATCGAAGTTCTCGCGGGCCCGCAGGGTATGCACGCCAAAGTAGGCGTCGGTGGGCACTTCGCGGTCGCCGAGCAGATCGTGTTCGAGGCGGAAGCTGGGGGTGGTCATGTTTTTTGTCTCCGGTTTTATTGGCAGCGCCGCTGCGGGCGCCATGCCTAATCCATTGCACGCCCCGTGCCAGCCCGCCGAGGCCGGCAAGCTGTTGATCTGGCTTGGATTTTTATCTGAGCAACGAAAGCCGGAGACGGATTTCCGGATTTGCGCCGGAAAAGGCGTTCGGAAATCCGAACGATCGGGGACGAATCGGAGCGGGGAATGTCGGACTGAAGCCCGACCTGCACGGCGTGAGGGCCGGCGAACCTGTAGGTCGGGCTTCAGCCCGACAAGAGCAGGCGCGAAACGAAAAAAACGGCAGCAGCGCCTTGCACGCTGCTGCCGTCATCCGGGATGGGGTCAGCTCATTCTTCGAGCAGGCTGCGCAGCATCCAGGCGGTCTTCTCGTGGACTTCCAGCCGCTGGGTGAGCAGGTCGGCAGTGGGCTGGTCGTTGGCCTTGTCCACCAGCGGGAACAAGCCCCGGGCGGTGCGCGCGGTCGCTTCCTGGGCGGCCACCAGCAGGCGGACCATGTCGAGCGCGGCCGGCACGCCTTCGGGCTCGTCGATGGAGGTGAGCGAGGCGAACAGCTTGCCGGTGCCCGGCGCCGGGTGGCCAAGGGCGCGGATGCGCTCGGCGATCACGTCCAGCGCGTTCCACTGCTCGGTGTATTGGCCCATGAACATCAGATGCAGGGTGTTGAACATCGGCCCCTTCACGTTCCAGTGGAAGTTGTGGGTCATCAGGTAGAGGTTGAAGCTGTCGGCCAGGAGGCGCGACAGGCCGGCGGCGATCTCGGCCCGGTCGTCGGCGCTGATGCCGATGTCCATCACGGGGCCGGCGGATTTGGTGGCTTTCTTTTTCATGGTCGTCTCCTTGTCGGTCGTTCGTCGTCGATGGAGAGAGTATCGGCCTGGCCGGGGGCTGCGTCCAATTGTCATGTTCGCTGCTGACGATTGGAAAAACCAATCGTCCGGCGGATGGCGCGGGGCCTCAGCCCATCGCCGTATCGAGGAACATCATCACCGCAAAGCCCGCCATCAGGCCGACGGTGGCGGAGGTCTGGTGGCCGTTGCGGTGGGTTTCCGGGATCACCTCGTGGGACACCACGAAGATCATCGCCCCGGCCGCCAGGCCCAGCCCGATCGGATAGGCCAGCGCCAGCCCGCCGGCGATGCCCGCGCCGAACAGCGCGCCGAGCGGCTCCATCAGGCCCGACGCCCCCGCCATCAGCACCGCCGGCCAGGCCCGCACGCCCGCGGCGCGGAGCGCCATCACCACGGCGAGGCCCTCGGGGATGTCCTGGATCGCGATGGCGCTGGTGAGGGGCAGGCCCACGTTCATGTCGCCCTGGGCGAAGCTCACCCCGATGGCCATGCCTTCCGGCAGGTTGTGCAGGGTGATCGCCAGCACGAACAGCCACACCTTGCCCACCCGGTCGCAGCCCGGGCCGCAGGGGCCGGTGCTCTCGTGTTCGTGGGGGGTGAAGCGGTCGAGGCCCAGCATCAGCAGCACGCCCAAGGCCATCCCGGCGGTCACCGTGAGCGCCCCCATCGCGCCGCTGCCGGTCATCTCCTTGGCGGCGGCCAGGCCGGGCAGGATCAGCGAGAAGGAGCTGGCGGCCAGCATCATCCCCGCCGCAAAGCCCAGCAGACTATCCTCGGCCCGGGCCGACAGCTTGCGCAGGGTGATCCCCGCCAGCGCGCCCAGGGCCGTGGCGCCAAAGCCGGCCAGCCCGCCCAGCATCGCCAGCCGCAGGGGCTCGCCCCCGCCGGCGATGCCGTCGCTCACGCCGCTCGCCAACAGCAGCAACACCGCCGCCAGCGAGATCACCAGCCCGCCGGTCATCCACGGATGCTGGCGGGCCTGGATGCGCCAGGCGTCCCGCCAGGCAAGGCCCGCCATCTCACCGCCGGCCAGGGCGAGGCCGCCGGCGCTGTTGTTATCGTTCATCGTTCCTCCCCGATCGCGGCCGGCTCAGCCGACGAGGCTGCGGGCCATCTCGGCGAGCCACAAGGCTGCACCGATGGCGACGACGACCGAGCCGATCACGAAGCGGACGCGGTGGTCCTGGGCGTTGGCGTGGGCCGCGTGGCTGGCGTAGCGGATCGTTCTCATGGCGGTCACCTCCTGTCTCTTGATGATTGCATTCTTGCCGCAGCGCCCGATCAAGTCCAATTGCCAATATTCCTGCTCGCGATAGGGTCAATTGATCGTCCCTCAGCCAAAGCGCACCCCCTGGGCCAGCGGCAGGCTGCCCGAGTAGTTGATGGTGTTGGTGGCCCGCCGCATGTAATTGCGCCACGCGTCCGAGCCCGCCTCGCGGCCGCCGCCGGTCTCCTTCTCGCCGCCAAAGGCCCCACCGATCTCGGCGCCGGACGGCCCGATGTTCACGTTGGCGATGCCGCAGTCGCTCCCCGCCGCGGCCAGAAACTGCTCCGCCTCGCGCAGGTCGGTGGTGAAGATCGACGACGCCAGCCCCTGGGGCACACCGTTATGGAGCGCAATCGCCTCTTCGAAGCGCCGGTAGCGCAGCGCGTAGAGGATGGGGCTGAAGGTCTCGCGGGCCACCAGCGCGGTCTGCGCAGGCATCTCCACCAGCGCCGGACGCACGTAGCAGCCGTCCGGGCAGCCCGGCACGGCCACCGTTTCGCCGCCGTCCACACGGCCGCCTTCGGCCTGCGCCTGGGCCAGCGCCACCCGGTGGGCATCCAGCGCCACCTCGTCGATGAGCGGCCCGACCAGCGTGGCCTCATCCAGCGGATGCCCCACCCGCAGGCTCGCCAGCGCCGCGGCCACCCGCGGCAGCAGCACCGGGGCAATGGATTCATGCACGATCAGCCGGCGCAGCGTGGTGCAGCGCTGGCCCGCCGTGCCGGCCGCCGAGAAGACGATCGCCCTGAGCGCCAGCTCCACATCGGCCGACGGGGTGACGATCATCCCGTTGTTGCCGCCCAGCTCCAGCAGGCAGCGCCCGAAGCGCGCCGCCACCCGCGGCGCCAGCGTTCGCCCCATCGCCGTCGAGCCGGTGGCCGACAGCAGCGCCACGTCCGGATGATCGGCCAGCGCGAGGCCGGTGGCCGCCGGCCCCACCAGCACCTGGCTCAGCCCCGGCGGCACGTCGCCCGCCTCGGCCATCGCCGCCAGCAGCGTGCCCTGGCAGGCCAGCGCGGTGAGCGGCGTGCGCGACGACGGCTTCCAGATCACCGCGTCGCCGCACACCAACGCCAGGGTGGCGTTCCAGGCCCACACCGCCACCGGAAAGTTGAAGGCGGAGATAACCCCGACCACCCCCAGCGGATGCCAGGTTTCCATCATCCGGTGGCCCGGCCGCTCGCTGGCGATGGTGAGCCCGTGGAGCTGGCGCGACAGCCCGACCGCGAAGTCGCACATGTCGATCATCTCCTGCACCTCTCCCAGCCCCTCGGCCACGATCTTGCCGCTCTCGATGCTCACCAGCCGCGCCAGCTGCGGCTTGTGCCGGCGCAGCAGCAGCCCGAAGCGCCGCACCACCTCGCCCCGCCGGGGGGCCGGCTCGAGCCGCCAGCGCAGAAAGGCCGCCCGCGCCCGGGCCACCGCGCCGGGCACGTCGTCGGCCCGCGGGGCCATGCCGATCCGGCTGCCGTCGATGGGCGAACGCACCGCCCAATCCCCCGCCGCCGGCGCCGGCTGCCCGAGGGCTCCGAAGATGGCGGCAACTTCCGATGAAAGCAGTGGTGCGCCCATGGCAGACTCCTTGTCCGGCGGTGATGACTGTTCGACACCCTGCCCGCCGCAACAATCCGCAGCCTGCGCGAATTCGATCTGGAAACAGCGGCCGGATGGGGGCGCACCGATCCCTGCAAGCCCCCGTAGGTCAGACGTCAGTCCGACACCGCGCATTGATTGGGCAGGGGCTGTCGGACTGAAGTCCGACCTACGGGGCCGCCACCAGCGCAAGCACGATTCCATCGCAAGAAGCGGAGTGCAGGCGCCGCCAAGCCGGTCTACAGTTCGAGCACCCAAGCCGGAGCCCTGCCATGAAACCCGCCACCGCCAGCCCGATCACCGCCGACCCGCGCTGGGCCCGCGTCCTCGCCCGCGACGCGGCCGCCGACGGCAGCTTCTTCTACGCCGTGAGCACCACCGGCGTGTTCTGCCGCCCCAGCTGCGGCGCCCGCACGCCCCGGCCGGAGCACGTGCGCTTCTACCCCACCGCGGCAGATGCAGAAGCCGCCGGCTACCGCCCCTGCAAGCGCTGCCGGCCCGATGCCCCGCCCCTGGCCGAACGCCACGCGGCCCTCGTCGCCGATCTGTGCCGGCGCATCGACACCGCCGACACCCCGCCCAGGCTCGCCGATCTGGCCGACGCCGCCAGCCTCACGCCGGCGCACCTTCAGCGCGTCTTCAAGGCCATTACCGGCCTCAGCCCCCGGGCGTGGTTCGACGCCAGCCGCGCCCGCCGCCTGCAGGCCGGGCTGGCCGACAGCCCCAGCGTCACCGACGCCCTGCTGGGTGCCGGCTACCCCGCCGCCAGCCGCTTCTACACCCAGGCCGACGCCGTGCTCGGCATGACGCCCGGCACCTGGCGCAAGGGCGGCGCCGGCACCGACATCCGCTTCGCGGTAGGCCAGTGCAGCCTCGGCGCGATCCTCGTCGCCGCCACGCCCCGCGGCCTGTGCGCCATCACCCTGGGCGACGACCCGGCCCAGCTGGTGGCCGATCTGGAAGCACGCTTCCCCCGCGCCCGGCTGATCGCCGGCGACGCCGATTTCGAGCAGTGGATGGCAAAGGTGATCGGCTTCGTGGAAAGCCCGCGCATCGGCCTCGACCTGCCGCTCGACCTTGCCGGCACCGCCTTCCAGCTGCGCGTGTGGCAGGCCCTGCGCGCGATCCCGCCGGGCAGCACCCTCAGCTACACCCAACTCGCCGAGCGCCTCGGCCTGCCAAAATCCGTGCGCGCGGTGGCCAGCGCCTGCGCCGCCAACCCGGTGGCGGTCGCCATCCCCTGTCACCGGGTGGTGCGCACCGATGGCGCCCTCGCCGGCTACCGCTGGGGCCTCGACCGCAAGCGCACCCTCCTCGACCGCGAAGCCGAAACATGACCACCGCCAGCCTCTTCGACGACCTCGCCCCGCCGGCCGACATCCCCATCGACCCGGGCGCGGTACTCCTGCCCGGCTTCGCCCTCGCCGACGCCCCGGCCCTCCTCGCCGCCATCGACGCGGTGAGCGCCACCGCGCCCTTCCGCCACATGGTCACCCCCGGCGGCTTTGCCATGTCGGTGGGCACCACCAGCTGCGGCCTGCTTGGCTGGATCACCGACCGCCGCGGCTACCGCTACGCCAGCGCCGACCCCGAGACGAATCGCCCCTGGCCCGCCATGCCGCCGCTCCTGCAACGCCTCGCCTTTGATGCCGCCGCCCGCGCCGGCTTTGCCGGCTTCACCCCGGACGCCTGCCTCATCAACCGCTACGCCCCCGGCGCCAGGATGGCCCTGCACCAGGACAAGGACGAGCGCGACTTCACCCAGCCCATCGTCTCCGTCTCCCTCGGCCTGCCGGCCACCTTTCTGTGGGGCGGCGACGCCCGCGGCGACAAAGCCCGGCGCATCCCGCTCCAGCACGGCGACGTCTTCGTGTGGGGCGGCCCGGCGCGGCTGCGCTTCCACGGCATCGCACCGCTGAAGGACGGCGAACACCCCGCCACCGGCGCGTGCCGCATCAACCTCACCTTCCGCAAGGCCGGCTGAAGCGCCCGGCGCGAACTCATCGGCCTGCCAGGCGACAAACCGACTGAGCCCCCACCGAACGCGCCCGCCATGCAACTGCCCGCCGACTTCCGCCCCGCCGATTTCCTCGCCTTCCACGGCCGCGACGCCCGGCAGGTGGCCGAGCGGGTCACCGGCAGCCGCATCGAAAAAGGCATCCTGTGGCACGGCCACCCGGCCCGCCTCACGCTTGATCTGAACCCAGGCGAGGCCGAAGTTCGGCTCGACGTAGACGGCCCCGCGCCCGATCCCGCGGAAGTCGCCCCCCTCGCCCGCCACCTGCTGGGCCTCGACCAACCCGTCGCCGAGCTTGCCGCCGCCCACGGGGATCACCCGCAACTCGGCCCTCTCCTAGCCCGCCTCCCCGGCCTGCGCGTGCCCCAGGCCGCCACGCCCTTCGAAGCCCTCAGCTGGGCCATCACCGGCCAGCAGATCAGCCTCGCCGCCGCGGTGAGCATCCGCCGCCGGCTGATCGAAACGACCAACGAAGCCGCCGGCACGCGCCATTCCAGCGGCCTCGCCTGCTACCCCGACGCCGCCACCCTCGCCCGCCTCGACGAACCCACCCTGCGCGCCGCCGGCTACTCCACCACCAAGGCCGCCACCCTCCTCCACGTCGCCCGCCGCACCGCCGACGGCCACCTGCCCCTCGACCACTGGCTGCACGCCCGCACCCCGGCCGCCGAAATCCACGCCACCCTCGCCCAGCTCCGCGGCATCGGCCCGTGGACCATCGACTACACCCTGCTCCGCGGCTTCGCCCAGATGGACGGCTCCCTCCACGGCGACGTGGCCGTACGCCGCAAACTCCAGGCCCTCCTCGGCCACGACACTCCGCCCACCCCTAAGGAAACCCAGACCTGGCTCGCCCAGTTCGCCCCCTGGCGGGCGCTGGTCGCGGCGCTGCTGTGGGCCAGCTGAAAGGCGCCAGCCTGTCGCCCGGGCGTAGGTCGGTTTAGCCCTCCGGGCGTAACCCGACACCGGAAGTTCAGTTCGGCATCCCCACACCCAGCACTTCCACAAATCGGCTCTCGATGAACACCTCCGCTAGCGCTTACCGCTTGACGCCCGAACTTGCAGTGTTCGGCCGGGACGCGCCCCGGCGGGCACCCTCCTTTCTTGCGTCGCCAAGAAAGGAGGCAAAGAAGGCGACCCGGCTTCACCGGTCGGCCTTCGGCCGACTGCCCTGCGCTGCTCACAACGGGCGGCCGGCGCAGAACTCGCCCTTCGGGCTCAGACAGCTGCGCCGGACTTCCCCGCCCGTTGCTGCGCTGCTCGGCGGCTCAGACGGGCTTTTATCCACCACCGAGCCTTTACTGGTCGCGGTGAGACTTAAACGGCACGCGTTCCCTGCAGGGGCAACCTCAGTCGGCTACCCGCCGCAGCCACCGCCCCGTCATTCCTGCGCTATGCTCCCGGCAAACCATCGCGCAACCACCCGACCGATGAAAACCGTCCGCCACCTCCTCGCCCCCGTCCTGCTCGCCCTTGCCCTCACTGGCCCCGCAAGCGCGGACGACAAGACCATCCCCGAATCCGACTTCAACGCCTACAAGGAACTCGCCCAAGTCAAGCTGGACGCGGCGAAGGAGAGCCTGCAGAAAGACGTCGCCGCGCTGGGCACGCGGGTGGATAACCAGGACAAGCGGATCGACCAGCAGGGGAACCGGATCGGGGATGTGAATACATGGCTGACGGGCTTCTCTGCCCTAGTCAGCGTCGCCCTCGCTGCCATCGGTTTGATCGCCTACTTTTCCGTCAAGAGCCGCGCGCGCGATGAAGCGCAAGCTGTAGCAAAGGAAGAAGCGCCCAAGACGGTTGAAGCGTGGTTGGCCACCCATGAGACGGAACTCCGGCGCCGCATCAGCGACGCCGAGCAGGCCGCCCAGACCGCGCGGGAACACATCGCCAAGCTGGAAACCGAGATCGCCCAACTGAAGGCACAGGCAAGCGCCCATATCCACGCCGAGCGAGACCGGGTAACGGTGGAAGTCGACAAAGTGACCGAAGCCATACGTCTGATAGGGGAGCGGATGGACAAGCCAGACTCCACAGCAGCCCCAATCCCCCCCGACCTGCTCGCCGCGCTCGAACGCTCCTCCGCCGCCCTGAACCGGAAGGACGAAAGCGAATACACCTTCGACGACTGGAAGCGCCGCGGCTACGCGGCTTATGGTGAGGGCAGAAAGGCCGAAGCGGCTGAGGCATGGCGGAGGGCCGCCGACATGCAGGATTCACCGGCAGAAGCCGCCGCCAAAGCACTTTTCAACGCCGGGGTTGCTTTAGGAGAACTCTGGCGCACCGACGAGGCCATCGCCACCTACGAGCTCGTCGATGCCCGCTACGCCAACGACACCGCCCCCGCCCTGCGCGAGCACGTGGCAATAGCGCTCATCAACAAGGGCAACACCCTCGGGCAACTTGGACACTTCGAGAGAGCCATCGCGACCTACGATCTCGTCAGCGCCCGCTACACTCTCAATGCCTCACCGGCGCTGCGTGAGCCTTTGGCGAGGACAAAAGTTGGCAAGGGCTTCACGCTGCTGTGCCGCGCCAAGGCAGATTGGGCCAACTTGAGCCAACGGCAAGCCGACTTAAACATGGCAGCCAACCTGTTCGATCAGGCAACAACAGACTTCGACGACAAGCCGATCGTCCTCGGCAACCGCGCCTACTGCGCCCACCTGCGGGGCGAGCCGGTCGAGGTGGTCCGCCCGCTGCTGGAGCGTGCGCTGAAGGACGGCGGCGAGCCGCTCTACAAGATCACCCTCGACGACCTCGCCACCCACCCGGTGCCGGAGGATGCGGCGTATCGCACCCTGCTGGACGAGGTGTGGGCGGAAGTGCAGGGGCAAAATCCGGCGCGGGCGGCGCCTGGCGCCGGTTGAGCCCAGCGCTCGGCCTGCCTTGCGCAGGAAAATCCCTCCGGTCTCCAGTTAAATTGCCCGGCAGCATTTTTTCTGCGTCTTCCTGCTTCAACTTAATACCTCGCCGGTATTAAAAAATCGCTCGCGGCTTTGTCGAGAAATACCGCTGAGCAATTAATTAATCCCAATTTCGGGCAGCCTCTGGCCGATTCGGAATTTATTGATTGCCGGCGTCTTCTCGATAATTGCGATTTCGCCGACCCCCTGCGTGAAAAAGGGATTTTCCTGCAGGGTTTCGGAATTTTTTATTTCCGTGGCGGGATTTTCCTCGGGGGGATGGCCCCAGGGCTGGAGAGCTGCGGAGAAAACCTGGCGAGGTTCGGGATGACGCTGGGCGGATTTCGTGCAGGGCTGGGGCGATGGGGGATTTGTCTGGAAAGGCGTGGGATCTTGCTGGCCGGTTTTTTCGTAGAGGCTGGGTGGATTGGGGATTTGGTGGGGCTGCGGGGTGGGCGTGTCGGACTGAAGTCCGACCTACAGATTCCGCGTGCCAAGCCCCTGTAGGTCGGACTTCAGTCCGACATCCCGACGCCCGATCAGGCTTCACGCTCGGATCCACCGCCCCCGGCCACCCGCGCGGGGCAGGCGGCCGGGCTTGATGCGGCGTCGGTCAGAACACCTTCATCAGCCGCAGATTGACCCGCAGGTCTTCCCGCACGCCGTTTTCCACCGCCAGATCGCGGCCGGCGGAGCCGAGTAGCTGCCAGCCGGGGGCGAAGAAGTGCCCGGCGCCGACCAGGGCGCGGGTGCGGCGCTGGCGGTCGTTCTGGCGGGCGCCGTCCACCTCGGTCTCGCCGCCGGCCAGTTGCGACAGCGTGAGGTGAAGGCTGGTGGTGGGGGCGACGTGGTAGCGCAGGTGGGCCTGGGCTTCCCACATGGGACGCTGGCTGAGGGTGCGGCGGTCGGTGCCGAAGTGGGTGTTGTCGCCAAACCACTGCATGTCGCCCACGAGGTCGAGGGTGAACTTTTCGCCCAGGGGCACCACGGCGGCGCCCTGCAGCGCGAACTTCCAGCGGTTCTCGCCGAAGGGGTTGAGGGCCCGCTGCGGGTCGTACTTGCCGGTGGGCAGCCACAGCCACGGGGTGATGCCGAAGGAGCGCCGGCCGGGGTCGTCCTTGAGCAGGAAGATGGTGGAGGCGAGGATCAGGTCGCCCATGCCACTCGCCACATCCAGCCCGCCCAGATCGCCACCGGTGCGCACCTGGCCGAAGGGCAGCAGGAACTGCGGGGCGACGGTGACGCCGCCCACATCCACGTACTTCACGCAGGGCTCCCGCAGCTACCCTATCGACATCAATCGTCATCATCCTCATTGACTTCAAACCCCAGCAGAGTTGCCCGAAACTCATCGGAGGTGGCAGCCAGCAGGCGCTTGGTCTTGATGCTGGTCTTGACGGAGGTGTTGAGCCGGATGAGGTTCAGGGCGATGTGGCGGACCAGTGCGAGGTTGTGGGCCACATGGCCTGCGCGGGCACGGGCATAGTCGTCGCCGAATTGAACGTCCAGGCACCAGTGAAGCCGGTTTTCCACTTCCCAATGGCTTCTCACGGCGTGCATGAATTTCTCGGCATCGGGGGCAAAGCTGCTGATGTAGTAACGCCGCTCGACGCTGGTCTTCTCACCGACGGTGCGGGTGCGCTCGACCAGGGCAAAACTCTTCAGGTCACACCACTGCTCACCCTTGTAGAGCCGATCACCGGCCTCGAAGGCCCAGCAGCGCCGCCACTCGTCCCGGCCATGCCCGTGGTTGTGGCTCTCCCAGGTCGAGACTGCCTGCAGCGCACCGCCCACACCGGCCTGAGCCAGCAGGATCGAATCGAGCAGCTTCGGATGGTTGTCCTTCACGCACAGGACGTAATCCGCACCGCGCTCGCGAATCTCACTGGCGATGGCCGTCTGGGTGCCCATCGCATCGATGGTGACGATGCAGCCGGCCACGTCCAGCGTGCGCAACAACTGCGGAATAGCGGTGATTTCGTTGGATTTCTGATCGGTGGCGACCTGCCCGAGCACCAGACCCACTTCGGCCGCAAAGGCACTGACCATGTGCAGCGGCGCCGCGGCCGCCTTGCTCGTCGTGCGCCGGCTCGTCTTGCCGTCGATGGCGACCACCTGCTCCTGCCGCAGCGCCGGAATCACCCCAGCCACCCATTCACGAAACGCC